>NZ_CP047420.1:3900000-4087733 GCF_009866655.1 Rathayibacter sp. VKM Ac-2804 | reverse complement strand
GAGCGGCGCGACCGGGGCGTCGGAGCCGAGGGCGAGCGTCGCGCCGGCCGCGTGCAGCGAGGCGAAGGCGAAGGAGCGGTCGGTGCGGCCGGCCCAGTGGCGGTCGGCGACGTCGCGGTCGTCCATCGCGTGCTCCGGCTGCACGCTCGCGACGAGGCCGAGGCGGCCGAAGCGGGCGAAGTCCTCCGCCGCGACGAGCTGGGCGTGCTCGATCGTGCCGGCGAGGCCGAGCCGCTCGAAGACGTCGAGCACCTCGGCGTTCGCGCGGTCGCCGATGGCGTGCACGGCCGGGAGGATCCCGGCGTCGCGGGCGCGGATCAGCAGGCCCTCCACCTCCTCCGGAGCGACGCTCAGCACGCCGCACGGATGCGGGTGGTCGGCGGCGAGGCCGGGGTACGGGTCCCAGCACCAGGCGGTGCGGGTGTTCAGCGAGCCGTCGACGACGATCTTGAGGCGGCCCATCCGGGCGAGGCCGGCCGGATCGAGGGCGTCGCCGGTGCGCAGTCCGCGGGCGATCGCGTCGTCGAGCCGGTCGGGCCAGACCGAGGTCTCGACGCGCAGGGACGTGACGCCCTCCGCGAGGCGGGCGGGCCAGGCGCGGGAGTTGTCGGCGTTCTCGAACTCGACGATGCCCACGACCCCGCGGGCGGCGGCGGCCTCGGCGGTCTCGCGGTAGGCGGCGGACGTCGGCAGGCCGGCCGCGTCGATCAGGTCGAGCGTGCCGATCCACTCCGTCTCGCGCAGCACGCCGTCCTCGGGGATCGTCAGGCCGAAGCGCCGCCCGGCCGCGCTGTTCAGCCAGCCGCAGTGCAGGTCGCCGCTGATCAGGACGAGCGGCCGGTCGGGCGCGATCGCGTCGAGTGCCGCACGGGTCGGCGCGTCCGTCCACAGTCCGTCGCGGAAGCCGTAGCCGATCAGCACGGCGTCCTCGCGCACCGGCAGCGCCGCGCGCATGATCGCGACGGCCTCTGCGGCGCTCGCCGCGGGCGCGAGGTCGACCCGCTGGCGGCGGACCACCCACTGGGTGAAGTGCACGTGCGCGTCCCAGAAGCCGGGCGCGAGGAAGCGGCCGTCGGCGTCGAGGACCTCGGCGCTGCTCGGCAGCGCTCCGGCCGGAGCGATCGCGGCGATCACGCCGTCGCGCACCAGCAGGTCGGCGGGGGTGTCCTGCCCCGCGAAGAGAGCGGAGCGGATCAGGAGCTCGGTCATGCGTCCTCCAGGTCGAGAGGCCGGCCCATCACGGGCACGGCCCGGAGCAGCTGCCTCGTGTACGGGTCGGCGGGATCCGACAGCACGGCGTCGGTGCTGCCGTGCTCGACGAGGCGCCCGCCGCGCATCACCGAGACCTCGTCGCTGACGTAGCGGACGACGGCGAGATTGTGCGAGATGAAGAGCATCGTGAGGTCGAGTCTCTGCTGCAGCTCGCGGAGGAGGTTGAGCACCACGCCCTGCACCGAGACGTCGAGCGCCGAGGTGATCTCATCGGCGATCAGCACCTGCGGCTCTGCGGCCAGCGCCCGGGCGATCGTGATCCGCTGGCGCTGCCCGCCGGAGAAGGCGGTCGGCCGGTCGTCCGCGCGCGCCGGGTCGATGTGCACCAGGTCGAGCAGCTCGCGGACGCGGTCGTCGCGCGCGGCGGCGGAGTGCCGCCGGCCGGTCGCGAGCAGACCCTCCGCGATCGAGGCGCCGACGCTCATCCGCGGGTCGAGCGCGGACAGCGGGTCCTGGAACACCATCTGCACCCGGCGGCGGGCGGCCCTGGCGGACGGCTCGCGGCTGGTGATGTCGACGCCGTCGAGCAGGATCCGGCCGGAGTGCAGCGGGGTGAGGCCGACGGCGACGCGGGCCACCGTGGACTTGCCGGAGCCGGACTCGCCGACCAGCCCGTGCGTGGTGCCGGGCCGGACCGTGAGGTCCACGGCGTCGACGGCCGTGGTCGCCGAGCGGCCGTGGCCGAAGCGCACGGTCACCGCCTCGTAGCGCAGCTCGCTCATGCGGTCAGTGCCTCCTGGTCGTGGGCGGGCCGACCGGTCGCCGCGGCCTGCGGCTCCTCGTCGATCGCCGCGATCACCGGGAGCGGCGCGCTCCGGTCGGTCGCCATGTCCGGCACGCAGGCGATCAGCCCGCGCGTGTAGGGGTGCCGCGCCTCGTCGAGGCGGGCGGCGGCGATCTCCTCGACCACGCGGCCGTCGCGCATCACGACGATCCGGTCGCAGAAGCCGCTGACCAGCGCGATGTCGTGCGAGATGAAGAGGATCGCCGCTCCGGTCGCGTCCTGCGCCTCGCGCAGCGCCTGCATCACCTGCCGCTGCACGGTGACGTCGAGCGCGGTGGTCGGCTCGTCGGCGATCAGCAGCCGCGGCGTGCCCATCAGGCCCATCGCGATCATCGCCCGCTGGCGCATGCCGCCGGAGAACTCGTGCGGCAGCTGGCCGACCCGCTTCTCGGCGTCCGGGATGCGCACCAGGTCGAGCTTGTCGATCGCACGGCGCAGCGACTCGGCGCGCGGGGTGCGGGCGTGCACCTCGCTCGCCTCGCGCAGCTGGCGGCCGATGGTGAGCGCCGGGTTGAGCGAGGTCAGCGGGTCCTGGAAGATCATCGCCTGCTCGAGACCGAGGCGGCGGCGCTCGGCGGCGTTGGGCACCGCGGTCATGTCGATGCCGCGGAAGACGAGCTGCTCACTCGTGACCAGCGCGTCGGGGCCGAGCAGCCCGGCGACGGCGCTCGCCGTGACCGACTTGCCCGAGCCGCTCTCGCCGACGATGCCGACCGTCTCGCCGGGCAGGATCGTCAGGTCGACGCCGTGCACGCGCTCGGTCATCGCGCCGTCGCGGCCGGGGAACGCCACGCGCAGCCCGGACATCTCGACGACGGGCATCGCGTCCGTCACGGGTGCGACGACCTCGTCCGAGCGCCGGCGCTTCACGGCCTTCACCGGGCGGCGGCGCGAGGACGACTCGCTGAAGACCTCGCCGAGCAGCGCGAAGACGACGCCGACCAGCACCACGGCGATGCCGGGGCCGATCGCGGCCATCGGGTCGACGTAGATCCGCTTCGCGCCCTCGTTGAGCAGCCGTCCCCAGTCGTACTCGGGCGCCTGGACGCCGAGGCCGAGGAAGGACAGCGCGGCGAAGGAGAGCAGCGTGACGGAGGCGTGCGCGGCCGAGTTGACCAGCAGCGGCGGCAGGATGTTCGGCACCACGTGCCGGGCGGTCGTGCGGAGCGGGCGGCTGCCGAGCATCCCGGCGGCGCGCACGTAGTCGCTCGAGGAGACCGACGCGGCGAGCGTGCTGGTGAGCCGCGCGAAGACCGGGATGCCGGCGAAGCCGACGGCGAGCATCGCGCCGACCGCGGTCGTGCCCCAGATCACCGAGAAGAACAGTGCGAGCAGCAGCCAGGGGAAGGACAGCAGGATGTCGATGAGCCCCGCGATCAGCCGCTGCAGCAGGCGCGGCAGCAGCACCGCGACGACGCCGAGCAGCACGCCGCCGAGGACGGAGATGCCGGTCGCGCCGAGGGTGAGCAGCACCGAGACCCGGGTCGCGACGACGACGCGGGCGAAGAGGTCGCGGCCGAGGTCGTCGGTGCCGAAGGGGTGCGCGAGGCTGACGCCCTGCTGGCGGTCGGCGATCGAGCGCTCGGTGGCGAGGTCGCCGAAGAGGATCGGGCCGAGGACCGTCGCGAGGACGACCAGGACGAGGCCGACGGCGGCCGCGACGCCCTGCGGGCTGCGCAGCGACTCCGGGAGCCGGTGGGCGAGCGGCGGGCGGGGGGAACGGGATGCAGTGCTCATGGCTCAGGCCTCCGCGATGGCCGACCGCGGGTCGAGCGCGGCGAGCAGCAGGTCGATGACGAGGTTGGCAGCGAGGACCAGGACGGCGTACATCAGCACGATGCCCTGGATCAGCGGGTAGTCCTTGGTGGTGATCGACGAGACGATCGTCGAGCCGATGCCGGGGATGACGAAGACCGTCTCGATCAGCACCGTGCCGGCGACGAGGCCGGTGAGCACGACGCCGCCCGCGGTGAGCGTCGCCGTGACGATGTTGGGCAGCGCGTGGCGGAGGTAGAGCAGGTGCCCCGGCAGCCGCTTGCTGCGCGCGGTGGTGAGGTAGGGCGCCTCCAGCACCCGCACCATCTCGACGTGCACGATGCGAGAGAGGTAGGCGAGCGGGCCGATGGCGAGGGCGAGCACCGGCAGCACCGCGTACTCCGGGCCGCCCCAGCCCGCGGACGGCGCGAGCGGCACCACGATGCTGAACAGCCAGATCAGCACGACCGCGAGCAGGAAGTTCGGGATCGCGATCACGATGCCGAGCAGGCCCGAGACGCCGAGGTCGAGCGTGCGGTGCTTGCCGGCGCGGGCCGAGACGGCCGTGGCGACGCCGATCGGGAACGCTCCGAGCGCGGCGACCGCGAACGACACGACCGAGAGCATCAGCGTCGCGGGCAGCCGCTCGGCCAGCGTCGTGCCCACCGGGCGCTGCGTGCTGATCGAGGTGCCGAGGTCGCCGCGGAGCAGCCCGCCGAGGTAGTTCGCGAACTGCTGGCCGATCGGCAGGTCGAGGCCGAGGGTGCTGCGCAGCACCGCGACGGTCTCGGCCGGTGCCGTCGGGCCCAGAGCCGCGCGCACCGGGTCGCCCGGCACGAAGTGGACCATGAAGAAGGAGGCGATCAGCACGATCACCAGCGAGACCGCCGCGCGGGCGAACCGCTTGAGCAGGAAGGCGAGGCGCGGGGAGCCGACCGCGCCGAGCAGACGATCCCCCCGGCGCGGACCGGCCGCGGGCGCGCTCGGCGGGGAGGCCGGTGACAGCGGGGCCGTGGGTCGCACCGAGGGGATCGTCATGGTCAGCCCTGCATCCGGATCGTGGTGGGAGCGACGGTGCCGGGACGCTCGAGGGTCGCGCCCTTGACGTACATCGGCGACTCCGTCTCGGCGAGCGGGAAGACGTCGACCCGCTCGATCAGCTCGGACTCGGCCTGCTTCCAGATGCCGCAGGCCTCGTCGGCGCTGCCGGCGCTGAGCGCCTGCGTGGCGAGCGCGTTGTACTCGGGGTTCGAGACGCCCATGAAGTTGTAGCCGCCGTTCTCGCTCGTCTCACCGAGGAAGAACAGGCTCAGCACCACGGGGCTCGAGGGGGCGAGCTGGATGAAGCCGGTGTCCCAGTCGTAGCTCTGGTAGAGGTCGGTCGACCAGCCCGCGGAGTCCTCGGCGACCAGGTCGGTCGTGATGCCGAGCTCGTTCCACTCCTGCTGGACCTCCTCGGCGGCGGCGCCGTGCGAGGGGGTTCCGGCGTCGTAGAGGAAGCGGATGGTCAGCGGCTCGCCGTCCTTCGCGCGCAGTCCGTCGGAGCCGAGCGGGTAGCCGGCCTCGTCGAGCAGCTCGCCCGCGGCGTCCACGTCGGTGTCGGGCAGCGTCCACTCCGGGCCGCCCGCGACGCAGGTGAGCGGGATCTGGTTGACCAGCGAGACGGAGTCGACGGCGTTGCCGTCGGTGACCAGCTCGCCGACGGCGTCGCGGTCGAGCGAGAGGGTCAGCGCCTGGCGGACGCGGACGTCGGCGGTGGGGCGGTCGGCGCGCTCATTGAAGAGCATCTCGCCGATCGGGTTCAGCACACCCTCGGTGTCGAGGCCGGCGGCGTCGAGGCGCTGGCGGTCGGCGCCGATCACGGAGGCGGCGTTCAGCTCGCCCGAGATCAGCAGGTTCGCGGCGGTCGCCTCGTCGGTGATCACCCGCGCCTCGATCTCGTCGGGCAGGCCCTCGGTGTCGCTGGTGACGTCGTCCGGGCCCCAGGTGTAGCCGTCGCGCTTCGTGTAGGTGTAGTCGGAGCCGGGGTTCGACGCGGTCAGTGCGTAGAGCGCGGTGCCGTTGGTGGTGTCGGTCAGGGTCGACGGGTCGTCGAGGCCGGCCTGGCAGACCATCTCGATGCTGCCGGTGCCCTGCAGGAGGAACGGGTTGTTGGCCGTCGAGGTGACGGTGACGACGTTCCCCTCCGCGGTCGCCGTCATGTCGGCGGTGACGTTCGAGCCGAACCAGAACGTGCCGTTGTCGGCGTTCGCCTGGTAGGCGAAGTTCGCCGCGGCCGTCTCGGCGGTGAAGGGGGTGCCGTCGGCGCAGGTGATGCCGTCCTTCAGCGTGTACGCGATCGAGGTGGGCGTCGACTCCCAGCTCTCGGCGAGGAAGGGCACGACCTCGCCCTCGGGGGTCGTGTAGGCGAGCGAGTCGTAGCCGAACGTCACCATCGCGCGCTGCACGAGCGAGACGCCGGTGAACGGGTTGAGGCTGCCCGGGTCGTCGTTGATCGCGAGGGAGAAGGTGCCGCCCGAGACGGGGTCGGCGCCGGCCGCGGAGCCGCCGGCCGGGGCCGAGCAGGCGCTCAGGGCGAGCAGCGCCACCAGCGAGCCCGCGGCGACGGCCGGGACTCGGAGCGCTGTGGTGCGGGGAGAACGGGTCATGATGCGTCCTTCGGGGAATGCAGGGCGAGTGGTGCAGGACTCCCGATCAGGGCCAGCGGGCCCGCGGCCTTCACGGAGACTTTGAGCGACGCGCTGGCCGAGTACGACAGCGGCGTCTCGAGCACGTCGACGATCTCGACGAGGCGCGGATCGGCGCCGGCCTGGATCGCGCGCTCGATCGCGATCCGCCCGGCCGCCTCGATCGCGGCGGCGCGGCCGACGTGGTCGCACAGCTGGTCGGCGCGGCCGCCGGCCAGGGCGATCGCGGCGCCGACGGCGTTGGCCACGTTGCCGCGGTCGGGGCGGAGCACCTCGCTCGCGCCGTGCACGTGGTCGGGCACCAGGAAGCCGCCGCCGCCGACGACCACGAGCGGCAGTCCGACGCGGCCGAGCGACATCCGCTCCACGGCCGACTCGATCCGGTCCTGCGCGACGGCGAGGGCGTTGCCGAGGCCGGAGCGGGTGGCGCGGTCGAGCGCGGGGAGGCTCCGGCCGGGGATCATCCCGGGCAGCTGCATCGCGGCCGCGTCGGTGAGCGTGGCGGTCGCTCCGCCGAAGAGCAGGCCCTCGCGGGCGATGCGGTAGCCGACCGAGTCGGTGGTCGGCACGCCGGTCGCGAGGTCGACGACGGTGCCGCCGCCGATCCCGACGCTGAGGATGTCGGGCATCCGGAAGTTGGTACGGACGCCGCCGATCTCGCGCGGCAGGGTCGACTCGCGGGGGAAGCGGTCGACGAGCACGCCGAGGTCGCTGGTGGTGCCGCCGATGTCGATGATGATCGCGTCGTCGGCGCCGGAGAGGAACGCGGCTCCGCGGATCGAGTTGGCGGGACCCGAGCCGATGGTGAGCACCGGGTAGCGGGCCGCGTACTCGACGGCCATCAGCGTGCCGTCGTTCTGGGCGAAGAAGGTGGCGGCGTCGAGGCGCTCCTCGTCGACCACGGTGAGCAGGCCCTGGGTGACGTCGCGGGCGATGCCGTGCAGCGCGGCGTTGAGCACGGTCGCGTTCTCGCGCTCGAGGAGGCCGAGTGCGCCGATCTCGTGGCTGAGCGAGACGGGCAGGTCGACGCCGACGTGGTCGGCGACCAGCGCGGCGACCTCGAGCTCCTGCTCCGGGAAGGAGGGGCTGAAGATCCCGCAGACGGCGACGGCGTCGAAGCGGCCCTCGAGCGAGTCGAGGAAGCGGCGGATGCCGTCGACGTCGAGCGGCGAGATCGGGTAGCCGTCGATCAGGTGGCCGCCGCCGGCGAGCAGGCTGCCGGCGAGCACGGTGCCGCGGAGGTCGGCGGGCCAGCCGGAGAGCGAGGGGAACTCGGTCGAGGCGGGGGCGCCGAGGCGGATCACGGCGACGCGGCCGAGGTCGCGGCGGCGGACGATCGCGTTGGTGGCGTGGGTGGTGCCGAGCATGACGCGGGAGACGCGGTCGCGGTCGGCGCCCAGCTCGCCGAGCACCGCGGAGAGCGCGGCGCGGATGCCGCCGGTGACGTCCTCGGTGGTGGCCTGCTTGGTCCAGGCGGTCACGGCGCCGTCGGCGTCGAGCACGACGGCGTCGGTGTTGGTGCCGCCGACGTCGATGCCGACGGACAGGTCGCGGGGCTGTGCGCTCATCGGGCCACCTCCGCCATGGCGCCGTCGAACGGCACGTAGTCGAAGTCGAAGTCGAAGGCGGCGGGTCCCGCCAGCTCGATCCCGCGCGGGGTCCGCCAGAGCGGATCGCAGGCCCAGGCGAGCACGCTGACGCGCTGGCCGAAGCGGAGCATCTCGGTCGAGATCGCCTCGCCGGTCTCGGAGTCGAGGATCGAGACGAGGTCGGGGACGCTGACGACCACGCCGCCGTCCTCGATCACCACGAGGTTCTCGTTCTGGATCTCGACCCGCACCATCCGGCTGCGGTCGGCGCCGACGCCGTCGATCGTGACGGAGCCGCGGGTGAAGCCGCCCTCGGTGCTGCGGTCGATGTCGATCACCTTGCCGCCGATCAGCACGGCCGCGCCGAGCTCCTCGGCGATGTCGGCCACCGGGTCGGCGGAGGCGAGCAGGCGGCGGCCGACCTGGATCGCGCGGCTGACGGTGCCCTCGATCACGGCGCCCGGGGCGGTCTCGTGGGTGAGGAGGTAGTGCGCGCCGAGGGCGATGCCGCCGGCGGCGACGGTGAAGGCGCGGGCGTGGCGCTCGAGCCAGGCGATGTCGACGGTGCGCAGGACCGTGACGTTGCCGACCACGTCGCTCATCACCGCGAACTCGCTCGGCAGGCCGGCGACGTTCATCGAGATCATCGTGGCCTTCGGGAACGCGCGGCCCATGCCGTCCGCGTCGAGCACCGCGAGCCCGAGCTCCGCGGCCCAGCCGACCGGAGCGACGCCGTTGCTGCCGCCGATCTCGGCCGCCATCACGGTCGTGACCGGGCGGCCGATCAGGCGCTCGACCTCGCGGAGCAGCGTGTGCGCCTGGCTGCTCGAGCCGAGCATCTCGATACCGACCGAGGGGGCGCCCATCCCGGACATGATGATGACCGCGTCGTCCGGGCCGAGGTCCGCGACGCCGACGACGCGCACCGGGCCGTTGGCCTCGATCGCGTTCTCGACCGAGAGCTGAGCGCCGTGCACCGAGCCGCCTCCGCCGGTGCCGAAGACCGCGCAGCCGGCGGCCAGGGGAGCGACGTCGTCGCGGGTGATCAGGCGGACGGGAGTCGGTCCGGCCGGGGGCGTGAAGCTCATGCTCCGAGGCTAGCCAGGGGTGCAAGCGGGTGGAATGTGCCGTCACCATGAGAAAACGGCCATGATTGTGCTCATGGCACAGACGTCGCTCCTCCACGTCCTCGAGCACGGCGAGCAGTTCGGCATGGTCTGCCGCGCGGGCGACCCGGCGGGAGTCGCGCTCAGCGGAGTGGAGATGCTGGCGCTCGAGGACGTGGGACAGGCGCTGCCCGGGCACCTGGTGATCGTGCTGCACGGAGCGGAGCAGCCGCGGGCGTACCAGATCGACATCGTCATCCGGCGGGCGATCGCGGCCGAGGTCGCCGCGCTGCTCTTCGTGGGCGAGCTGGCGCTGGCCGAGACCTCGCGCTCGCTGGCCGACCGCGGGGCGCTGCCGGTGCTGACCGCGAGCGCGCCGCCCTCCGAGCTGGCCGTCTCGATCGACCGGCTGCTGCGCGGCGGGGCGGCCGAGGCGCTCGGCCGGGCGGAGCTCGCGATCGCCGCCGCCCGGGCCGCCTGCGACGGCGACCCGCTCGATGCGCGCTCGGCCGTGCTCGACGCGGCGACGGCGGCGCTCGGGATCGAGCTGCGGATGGTCGAGGATCCGGCCGTCACCTGGAGCGACCCCGACGCGGTCTGCATCGGCGAGGTCGCAGTCGGGCGGCTGGTCGCGGAGCAGCCGGAGACCGCGGCGGTGATCGCGCTGCCGGTGATCGCCGCGCTGCTGTCCCGGGCGCTGCAGCGCGAGTCGCAGGTGCGCTTCGGCCCGGCGCGCTCCCGGGCCGACCTCGTGGTCGAGCTGCTGCTCGCCGAGTCCTCGCGCATCGACGCCCTCGCGGTGGACGCCGCGCGGGCCGGGCTGCCGGTCGCCTCCGCGCACGCCGCCGCCTGGATCACCCCGCGCCACCGCGACGACGCCGAGCGCCGCCTCCCCGCGGCCCTGGTCGCGGCGATCGAGCTGAACGCCTTCCAGCTGACCGACGGCCGCGACGAGGTCTGGCACCTGGCGGTCTTCCACGACGACCTGGTGGTGGTGGCGTCGGAGGAGTCGGGGGCGCCGGACCACCAGCGGCGCGTGCGGGACGTGGCGGAGCGGCTGATCGCGTACGGTGCGGCTCTTGCGGGGGAGGGCTGGACCTTCACGGTCGGCCTCGGCACGCCGCAGTCCGGCGCCTCGGGGCTCCGGCAGTCGGCGACGGAGGCGCGGATCACCGCCGGCTCGGCCGTCGCGGCGGGGCGCCTCGGGGCTGTGGAGGTGACCGATGTGACCGGCCTGCGCCGGGTGCTGCTCGACTTCTACGCATCCCCGCTCAGCCGCGCCCTGCTCGACGACGTGCTCGCTCCGCTCGACGCCCTCGGCACGGAGCGCTCCGCCATCTCGGTGCGCACGCTGCTCGCGTACCTCAGCAACCGCAACTCCCTCGCCCGCGCAGGCGAGGTGCTGCTGCTGCATCCGAACGCCGTGAACTACCGCGTGCGCCGCATCGAGCAGGCGCTGGCCCTGGACCTCGAGGACCCGGACACCCGCTTCGCCCTGGAGCTGGCCTGCCGCCTGCGGGTGATGGCGACGAGGCGCTGAGGCGTGCTGCCGCGTCGACTGGACGCGGAGCGGGGGCTGCGAGGGCGCCGGAGCCCGACGCGGGTCCACTCGCGCGGGAGGCGCACTGCGACTGGACACGGAACGGGGTGTGACCGAGCATCGGAGCCCGCCACCGGTCCACCCGCGCGGATCCGGCGCCCTGTCAACACCTCGATGTCTGAAGGGATATTCAGATAGCGTCGTCGACGAGCGGATCCGGAGTCGGCCGTCGTCGCATCCCCCCGCGGCCCCACGAGAAGGCGCCCGCCCGCGGACGCCGACCCCCGGGCCGCGGCGACGAGGGCACTGCTCGCCCGCCGCAGGAGAGCCCCCACTCCCTCGCGGCCGGTCGGACGCACGTCACCGGGCCCCGCCGCTCCCCGCCCCCGACTGCGCGCCGAAGGATCTCGATGACGACTCTGCTGGACCCCCGACCCCCCGAAGGCCGACGCATCACCGGCGAACGGCCGTGACCGTGACCGGCCTCGACGACACCCGCACCCCGCCACTCGAGAACGCGCGCGAGCTGGTCCTCCACGCCTGCCGCGTCGGGGACGCCGAACTGCAGTCGCACATCGACGATCTGTGGGCGGCCAAGCCGGACCCGGAGAGGACGCGCGGACTGCTCACCCGCTACCGGCGCGAGGTCGAGGACGCCCGCAGCCTCCTCGCAGCAGCCGCCGACCCGCAGTGGTGGCGGTCGGCGACCGCCGAGCAGATCGAGGCGAGCTGCCGGGCCGCGAGGATCTGGGCCGAGGGCGACCCGGTCTGCGCCGACCTCGAGCGGGCGTTCGCCGCGCAGCTCCGGAGCGTCCTCGGCATCGACCTGACGCAGATCCCGCGTCACGAGCGGAGCCGCTGACCTGCGGTGTCGGGCCTTCGATGCTCCTCGCCGGAGTCTCTGCGCTCTGTGATGGAAGTGGGCGTGCGCACTTGAGCCTGGAAGGCCCGATCGGCTGAGGAAGGCCGGTTCTCGCGGCTTCCAGTCTTCGTCGTGCACGTGCGCGCGCGGACATCGTCAGCGCAGCACCGCCGACACCGCCTCCGCCAGCCGGATCGCCGCGCGCTCGAGCTCGCGCGAGCGCGCCGTGACGTCATCGGCCATGCCCACCAGGCACGCCGCCGCCACGACCGCGCCGCTCGCATCGCGGATCGGCGCCGAGATCGAGACCATGCCCGCGTCGTCGTAGGCCTGCATCGAGAGGACGCCGTCGCGGCGGACGGTCTGCACCCGGCGGAGGAACCGGGTCAGGTCGCGCGGGGTGTGCCGGGCCGGGAACAGCTGGGTCAGCTCGTCGGGCTCGAGGTCCATCAGCATGGTGGGGCCGCCGTCCGAGCCGACGATCGGATGGGCGCGGCCGAGCCAGGGGATCATCGCCAGGCCGTCGCCGGCCAGGCTACGATCCAGCACAGCGAGCTCCTCGACCAGGGTGAGGCTGCGCATCCCCGCGAGCACGGTGACGAACGCGCAGGCGCGCAGGCTCCGCGCGGCCTCGGCGACCAGCGGGCCGCCGCGCGACACGATCAGCGGAGCGGCCGCCGCCCGGAACCAGCCGTGCACGACCCAGGCGACGCGGAACTCCCCGTCGCCGCCGCGCTCGACCACGCCCGCCGCGACGCACGCATCGAGCAGCCGACCGGTGCGGTCGCGGCGCAGCCCGGTCGCCCGCGCGGCGCCGGCGGCGGTGTCCGGCCCGTCGGCCAGGTGCTGCAGGAGCGGCAGGGCCGCGTGCAGCGCGGAGCCGCCGGCGGTCGAGACGGTTGAGACCGGCGGTTCGTCGCCGTCCGCCGTGTCGCGCCCCGCGCCCGCCTCCCGCGACCCGTCGAGCCCCGCCTCGATGCTCCGTCGTGCGACCGCCAGCGCCCGCCGGATCCGCGGCCCGTTCTCGCGCAGCCGCACCGCCGGCAGCCGCACCGCCAGCACCGCCGCGCACTCGCCGGCGGGCGTCAGCAGCGGCGTCGCGATCTCGACGCGCAGCCCCTCGGCCGTCTCCACGACGGCGTCCTCGCCGAGGCGGAGCGGATCCGCGGCCAGGGCGATCGCGCCGCCCGCGTCGTCGATCCGCTCGCCGACCGCGGCGGGGGAGTGCAGGGTCCACGACGAGAGCACGCTCCCGATCACGCGCATCGCCCCGGGCGCTCCGGCCGCCAGCACGACCGTCTCGCCGGTCTGCTGCGCCGCGAGCGTCAGCGCGAACCGGAGCGACCGCGCGACCGGCGCCGCAGCCCGCCCCGAGAGCCGCACGGCGACCGCGCCCAGGCGGTAGCTGCCGTAGTCCGCGCCGCGCTCGATCAGCCCGGTCCGCTCCAGCTCCGCGCACAGCCGCGACACCGAGCTGAGCGGCGCGCCGAGCTCGGCGGCGAGAGCGCCGACGCCGAGCGGCGCCGTCGGATCCGGCCGCTCCCCGAGCAGCCGCACGACCCGCAGCCCCGTCGTCACGCGAGACCCCACCCGTCGCCCCCTCCGCAGAAACTGCAATCCGTGGCGCAGACTATTGCGTTCCGCGGTCCTTCGCGAGGGGCGCGTGGGGCGCCGTTCCTAGGGTGGACCCGCGTCCGCGCCATCCGCACCCCTCCGAGGAGCCGCCATGACTGAGCCCCGAGCCCCCGAGAAGTTCGACGTCGCCGTCGTCGGGATGGGCGCTCTCGGCAGCGCCGCCGCCTACCACCTGGCCCGCCGCGGAGCCCGCGTCGTCGCGTTCGAGCAGTTCGAGCTCGGCCACGTCCGCGGCGCCTCGCACGACACCTCGCGCATCCTGCGCACCTCCTACGGTGCCCCCGAGTACGTGCGGCTCGCGCAGTCCGCATACCTCGACTGGGCCGATCTCGAGGCGGAGTCGGGTGAGACGCTCGTCACCATCACCGGCGGGCTGGTCTTCTTCCCGGCCGGCAGCCCTTACTCCGCCGAGGCGTTCCGCTCGAGCCTCACGGAGAGCGGAGTGCCGTTCGAGCTGCTGACGCCGGCCGAGGTCACCGCGCGCTGGCCGCAGTTCTCGCTGCCCGAGGGCACGCAGACGGTCTACACGGCCGACTCCGGCATCGTGCACGCCGCCCGCACGGTCGCCGTGCTGCAGCTTCGCGCTCGGCAGCACGGCGCCGTGATCCGCGACCGCACGCCGGTCGAGGCGCTGCTCCCGGGCGAGGACGGCGTCGTCCTGCGCACCGCGGGCGGCGACGTGCTCGCGGGCAAGGTCGTCCTCGCCGCGGACGCCTGGACGAACGAGCTGCTCGCACCGCTCGGCGCCGAGATCCCGCTCGTGACGATGCAGGAGCAGGTCAGCTACTTCGCGCCGGCCGAGCCGAGCACTTTCGATCGCGAGCGCTTCCCGGTCTGGATCTGGGAGGACGAGCACTGCTTCTACGGCTTCCCGACCTACGGCGAGCCGACGATCAAGGCGGCGCGCGACGTCTCCGACAACCTGATGGCCCCGCGCGAGCGCACCTTCGTCCCCTCGCCCGAGCTGCTGGACGAGCTGACGGGCTTCGTCGGCGCCGTGATTCCCGCCGCCGGCGAGGTGCTGCGCACCGTCACCTGCCAGTACGCGCTCACGCCCGACCGCCGCTTCGTGCTCGGGCCGCTCGACGAGCACCCCGACATCCTGGTCGGGCTGGGCGCCGGGCACGCCTTCAAGTTCACGCCGACCATCGGCCGCGTGCTCGCCGAGCTCGCCCTCGACGGCGCGACGACCGAGGACGTGTCGGCCTTCGGAGTGACCCCGCCGGTCGCGGCGCCCCTTCTGGGCTGAGGGCGCGGGAGGAGGAGCGTCCCCCTCCCGCGCGCCGTCACGCGACCTCGCGCTCCTCCTCCGCCGCCGGCTCGAGCTCGACGACCTCGTGCGACTGCCGCACGACGGGCGCCGCCGCGGTCACGGCGGGCGCGCCGAGCCGCGTGGGGGCGGCGGCCGGCCAGCCGATCGCCTCGGAGGCGCCCCGCAGGTTGCGGAGCCACCACGCCCAGTCCTCGGGGACGAGGCTGAACGGGTCCTCGTAGCCGAGGGCGCGGGCCGCGTAGACCGGCCAGTGCGCGTTGGCCAGCGCGGGGCGGCCGAGGTAGACCAGATCGAGCAGGTCCTCCTCGATCACCCGGTTGGCGATCTCGGGCTGCCCGAGGTTCCAGCTGGCGGCGACCGGGATGCCCACCTCCTCGCGGATCCGGGTGGCCGTGCCGACCATGCCGCCCAGCTTGCCGATCGGGATGTCGCCCTGCATGGCGTCGGTGTTGAAGCCGATGCTCACGTCGGCCAGGTCGAGTCCGTGCTCCTTCATCCAGCCGATCGCCGTGATCGACTCGTCGACGGTCGCGCCGCCCGGGTGCAGGTCGTCGACGCCGAGCCGCATCGTCAGGGGGATGCGCTCGGGGAGCACCGCGCGCACCGCGTCGAGGGCCTCGAGGTGGAACCGGGTGCGGTTCTCGAGGCTGCCGCCGTAGGCGTCCGTGCGCTGGTTGGCGAGCGGCGAGAAGAACTCGCTGCCGAGGTAGCCGTGCGCGAAGTGCATCTCGACCCACTCGTAGCCGGCCTCGACGGCGCGCGCGGCGGTGTCGGCGTAGTCCTGCATCAGCTGCGCGATCTCGTCGACGGTCAGCGCGCGCGGCACGTAGGGCATGTCGCCGCCGTAGGCGATCGCGGAGGGCGCGCGGGTCTGCCAGCCGGCCTCGTGCTCGGGCGGGAGCATGGAGCCGCCCTCCCACGGGGTGACGAGGCTGCCCTTGCGGCCGGTGTGGCCGAGCTGGATCGCGGCGACGCCGCCCATCGACGTGATCATGTCGACCACGCGCTTGTGGCCCTCGATCTGGTCGTCGTCGTAGAGGCCGGCGCAGTGCACTGTGGTGCGTCCGTCGGGCGTGATCGCGATCTGCTCGGGGAAGACGAGGCCGAACCCGCCGGCCGCACGGGCACCGAGATACATCAGGTGGAAGTCGTCCAGCTTGCCGTCGGTCGAGCGGTACATCGTCATCGGCGACATCGCGATGCGGTTGCGGAGGGTCACGCCCTTGAGCGTGTACGGGGAGAAGAGGTCGGGCATCGTGATCCATTCCGGGGGGAGGGGGTGAAGTGGAGCGAGTGGCCTCAGTGCATCACCGGCGCAGACTCCGGCCGATTTCGCGGCCGTTGCCGGTCCGTAACGTTCTGCTCACGGGGCGGCAGGGGGAGTGAGAGGTCGCGCTGCGGCGCCCGCGCCCGCCATCCTGGAAGCACGTGCGCGGTCCGCCGCCGCGACCGAGGAGGGGGACCCGTGCAGATCCAGAGATCCGGCGAGGATGCGCGCCGCCGCCCGCTCTACGGCGGCTCGGGCGTGCTCGATCTGGAGTACTACTTCCGCGCCACGACCGCACTGCCGAGCTCGGTGATGCGCTTCCACCTCGAGCCGGGCACCTCCGAGGGCGAGCACGTGCACCTCGCGGGCGACGCCGGCAGCTGCTCGCCCGAGAGCTCCGACGAGCTCTACGTGGTCGTGCTCGGCGAGGTCGTGATGACCGTCGACGGCGAGAGCGCCGTGCTGCGCGCGGGCGACGCCCTCTACGCCCCGGCCGGCAGCCACCACGGAGTCGCCAACGAGTCGGACGCCCCCGCCGAGCTGATCCTCGTCTTCGGCCCACCGACCCCGCGCTGACCCACGCGAGGAGCAGACGCGCTGGAGTCGTCCCCTCCCTGCTGGTCGAGCAGCCGCGCCAGCGGCGTCTCGAGACCCCGCCGCCCAGGCGCAGAGGCGCCCGACCTCTCCTCCCAGCCCCATCGCCACCCGCCCCCACCCCCCTTCCGTGCTTCCGCACCCCGCCTCCCGCCGGCGCCTGCCATCCTGGCCGGGCACGCGCCCGACCCCGTGCATGGAGGCGCCGATGTCCGACGACGGGATGGCCGAGTCCGGCTACCGGCAGACCCTCACCCGCGGCATCGGCCGCTTCGGCAGCTTCGCCGCGGGAGTCAGCTACATCTCGATCCTGACCGGCACCTTCCAGCTCTTCTCCTTCGGATACGCGAACGGCGGCCCCGCCTACTGGTGGTCCTGGCCGATGGTCTTCGCCGGGCAGCTGGCGGTGGCGCTCTGCTTCGCCGAGCTGGCCGCGCGCTACCCGGTCGCCGGCTCCGTCTACAACTGGAGCAAGCGCCTGGCCGGCCCGACGGTGAGCTGGCTCGCGGGCTGGATCATGGCCCTCGCCTCCGTCGTCTCGCTCGCCGCCGTCGTGCTCGCGTACCAGAGCACGCTCCCGCAGATCTGGCGCGGCTTCCAGCTCGTCGGCGACGGCACCGGCACGAGCGCCGGCGTCAGCGCGGTGCTCTGGGGCGCGATCCTCGTGGCGTTCACGACCGGCGTCAACGCCCTCGGCGTGCGGCTGATGGCGCGGATCAACAGCGTCGGCGTGCTGATCGAACTGGTCGCCGCGGTCCTCCTCGTCGTCGTCCTGGCCGCCAACGCGGTGAACCCGCCGAGCATCGTCCTCGAGACGGCCGGCCGCGGCGACGGTCTGCCCGGCGGCTACCTCGGCGCGTTCCTCATCGCCGCGATCGCCTCCGCCTACGTGATGTACGGCTTCGACACCGCCGGCTCGCTCGGCGAGGAGACCGTCGATCCGCGGCGCACCGCCCCCGCTGCGATCCTCCGCGCGATCACCGCCTCGTTCGTGCTCGGCGGCCTGATCATCCTCTTCGGCCTCCTCGCCGCCCCCGGCCTGGCCGACCCTGCGCTCGGCTCCCCGTCCGGCGGACTCCAGCTCGTGGTCCTGCAGGTGCTCGGCGGCCCGCTCGGCTCGGTCTTCCTCGGCTGCATCGTCGTCGCGATCACCGTCTGCGCACTCGCCGTGCACACGGCCGGCATCCGCCTGGTCTTCGCGATGGCCCGCGACAACGCCCTGCCCGGCAGCGCCCTGCTCGCCCGCGTCGACCCGCGCCGCCGCACGCCGGTCGCCCCGGCCGTCCTAATCGGCGTCCTCGCCGTGCTGATCCTCGTCGTCAACATCGGCACCCCCGAGATCTTCACCGCCGTGACGAGCGTCGCCGTCATCCTGATCTACCTCGCCTACCTCCTGGTCACCGTGCCCCTGCTGCTGCGCCGCCTCCGCGGCCGCTGGCCCACCGCCGACGCGCCCGCCGGCGCCTTCTCGCTCGGCCGGCTCGGCCTGCCGGTCAACATCGTCGCTGTGCTCTGGGGCGCCGCGATGGCCGTCAACCTGGCCTGGCCCCGCACCGAGGTCTACGGCGACGGCCCCCTCCGCTGGATCGCCCTGATCGTCGTCGGACTCGTCGTCACCGTCGGCCTCGCCTGGTTCCGCCTCCGCGGCCGCCACCACCTGGGCGTCTTGCCGGAGCACGCGCTGCCGCTCCCGGAGCCGCTCGACCGCTGACCGCCCGCATCCGCGCTCTCGCTCCACCCGTCACTCCGGGTCGCCCGATCCGTCACGAACGGCTCCCTCTCCGCCGCCGAAGGAGCCGTTAGCGCCGGACCGCCGCCGCGCTCTGCCCGCGGGAGCCCCGTACCCGCCGAGTCGCCCCAGAAGGTCCGTCCTCCGGCCCGGGAATGAGCCTTCTCGGGCGACTCACCGCCGAGGGCTCCTGGCCGACCGCCTCGGCGGCGGCGATCGTGCGCGCGGGCTCCTGTTCGACGGTGCGCCAGGATGGACGGCGGGCGACCGCCCGTCGAGGGGAGGGGGCGCCGTGCCGGACCGCCAGGCGCTCTCGACCGGCGCGCTGCTCACGCACGCGGTGCTCATCCAGGCCGTCGCGTTCCTGCTGCGGCCGGCCGCGGTGTACCAGGCGATCCAGCTCGACGTGCCGGCCTGGGCGCTCGGAGCGCTCGGCGCCTCGTTCGCGGTGGTGCCGCTGCTGATCGCGCTGCCCGTCGGCGGCCTCGTCGACCGGGTCGGCGCGCGCTTCGTGATGGCCTGCGGCTCACTGCTGACGATCGCCGCCGCCGGCCTGCTGCTCCTCGCGGGCGGCGGCCTCGTCGGCCTGCTCTGCGGCACCGCCCTGCTCGGCGCCGGCCACCTCGGCTGCGTCGTCGGCCAGCAGGCGGTGGTCGCCGGGGGAGCGGCCGGCACCCGCCTCGACAGCCGCTTCGGCTACTACACCTTCGCCGCCTCCCTCGGCCAGGCGATCGGCCCCGCGTTCATCCCCGTCTTCGCAGGCAGCGCCGTCCGCCCCGACCCCGCGCCGCTGTTCCTGGTCGGAGGCGCGCTCGCCGTCCTCCTCCTCGCCGTCACCACCGCGATAGCCCGCCCCGCACCCCGTACCACCGCCGAGACCCCATCCGACGGCTCGACACTCGGCCTGCTGCGGATCCCCGGCCTCGCCCGCGCCCTGCTCACCAGCGCGACCGTCGTCGCCGCCGTCGACCTGACGGTCGTCTACCTCCCGGCCCTCGGCGCCGAGCGCGGCCTCCCCGCAGGCGTGGTCGGCGCCCTGCTGACCGTCCGCGCGCTCGCCTCGATGGCCTCCCGCCTCCTGCTCGGCGCGACGACCTCCCGCTTCGGCCGCACCCGCGTGATGGTCGCCGGCATCGTCGTCTCGGCCGTCTGCCTGGTCCTCACCGCCCTGCCCGCGCCCACGGCCTTGCTCTTCGTCGCCGTCGCCTTGCTCGGCCTCGGCCTCGGCATCGGCCAGCCGATCACCATGTCCTGGCTGATCGAGCGCACCCCCGCCGACCGCCACGGCCGCGCCCTCTCCCTCCGCCTGGCCGGCAACCGCATGGGCCTGATCGCCCTCCCGACCCTTCTCGGCACCATCGCCGCCGCGGCCGGTGCCGGCGGCGTCCTCATCGGCACCGGCGTCGCCGTCGGCTCCACCCTCGTCCTCCTCCGCGGCGTCCGCCTCGACTGAGCGACGCCGCCCCCGAGCCGGGTTCGCTCGGGCGTCGAGTCGCCCTGGAAGGCTCTGATCCGGCCGCGATCCGCGCCTTCCCGGGCGGCTCGGCAGCCCCGCCGTGCTCACTCCAGGCGCACCTCCGCGGCGGACTTGTCGGCGCGCCAGCCTCGCCAGACGGGCTGGCGGAGGGTGCCGCCGGAGGTGCGCTCGCGGTAGCGGACCTCGCCGACGAGGACGGGCTCGACCCAGTGCACGCCGCGGGACTCGGCGGGTGGGACGGCCACCGCGGGCTCGTCGGTCGCGTGCTCGGCGAGGCGGTCGACGAGGCCGCGGCGCTCGCGGTCGCTGAAGCCGCTGCCCACCCGGCCGGAGTAGACCAGGCCGTCGTCGCCGGGGAGTGCCGTCAGCAGCGAGCCGACCGAGCCGACGAGTCCGCCCTCGCCCTCGCGCCAGCCGACGATCACCACCTCCTGCACGCGGTGATGGGTGAGCTTCACCCAGTCGCCGGAGCGGACGCCCGGCCGGTATGCCGCGTCCCGGCGCTTGGCGACCACGCCCTCCAAGCCGAGCGCGAGGCTCGTCGACATCGCCTCCTCCAGGTCGCCGTCGAAGACCGAGGGGACGTGCACGCGCTCGTTCTCGGTCGCCAGCTGCTCCAGAGCCGCGCGGCGCTCGTCGTAAGGGCGGCCGATCGCCTCCGTGCCGTCGATCGCCAGCAGGTCGAACAGCATCAGGTGCACCGGAGTCGCGCGCGCCGCCGCTTCGATCTCGCGCGGCTTGGTCAGGCCGCCGCGGGTCTGCAGTCGGCCGAAGTCGGGCCGGCCGCGGTCGTCCAGCGCGACGATCTCGCCGTCCAGCACACAGTCGACCGCCGCCGCCTCGGCGATAGGACCGAGCAGGTCGGGGAACGCGCCCGTCAGGTCGTTGCCGTTCCGGCTGGTGAGGGTCACCGCTCCGCCCGCCACCCGCACCAGGGCGCGGTAGCCGTCCCACTTCATCTCGATCGCGGAGTCGCCGGGGATGTCCGCCGCACGCCCGGCGGTGGCGAGCATCGGCCGGAAGGCGGCGGCCTCCGCGGTCGGCGCGGCAGCGGAGGACCTCGACGCTCCGGAATCGGTCGGCGTCGCAGCGGACGATCCCGACGCGCCGGACCCCGCCGCCCCCGACGACCCCCCGCCCTTCCGCACCCCGACCCCGCGCCCGCGCGGCTTCCCTCCGTGTGACTGCCCTCCGTGCGCCGCGGCCCCCGGCGCCATCAGGTGCAGCAGCCAGTTCTTCTCGTCCCCCTTGCCGCCCTTCGCCCCGGTGTGCAGCAGCGCGTACCGCCGCGGCTCACCGCCGAGCCCGCCGTCCGGCCGGCCGGTGAGCACCGCGATCACCTCCTCGCCCTCGCGCCACTTCTCCAGCGCGTAGGTGCCCTCGTCCCAGATCCGCACCTCGCCGCCGCCGTACTCGCCCGCCGGGATCGTGCCCTCGAAGGCCGCGTACTCGAGCGGGTGGTCCTCCGTCTGCACCGCGAGCCGGTTCGGGTCGCCGTCGAGCGGCGGCCCCTTCGGCACCGCCCAGCTGACCAGGACTCCGTCGTGCTCGAGCCGGAAGTCGTAGTGCAGCCGCCGCGCGTGGTGCTCCTGCACGACGAACGTGTCGCCCGAGGTCGAGATCCCCGCTCCCGGCGAGGGCACCGGCTCCGGCGTCTTCGACGCGTCGCGCATGCTCCGGTAGGCGGCCAGCCGGTCGGCGGAGGCGTCAGTGGCCGCGAAACCGGCCATCCGCTCCGGCGACGGCTCGAGCCCGGCCCCGCGGGCGGCGAGCACCGGGCGCAGCAGGTCGCCGTCGCTCCGCAGCCGCTCGACCACCTCGTCCGGCGCGAGGTGCCGCAGATCCGCCGCGCCGATCTCCTCCCACGTGCGCGGCGCGGCGACCCGCGGCAGCAGCCGGCCCCGCAGCGAGTACGGCGCGATCGTCGTCTTCGCCGCGCTGTTCTGGCTCCAGTCGACGAGCACCTTGCCCTCGCGCAGGGTCTTCTTCATGTCGGAGACGACCAGATCGCGGTGGTCGGACTCCAGCACCTTTGCCAGCTCGTGCGCGACCGAGGAGATCTGGTCGCTCGAGGCGGAGGCGTCCAGCGGGCAGTAGAGGTGGATGCCCTTGCTGCCGCTGGTCACCGGGAACGGCTCGAGCCCCATCCCCTCGAGCAGGTCGCGGGCGAGGAACGCCACCTCGGCGCACTCGGCGAGCCCGGCGCCCTCGCCCGGGTCGAGATCGAGCACGAGCCGGTCCGGCGGCCGGCGCTCGCCGTCCGAGCCGACCCGCCACTGCGGGACGTGCAGCTCGAGCGCGGCCTGCTGGGCCAGCCAGGTCAGCCCGGCGACGTCGTCGACGAGCGGGTACTCGACGTCGCGCGAGGAGTGCGCGAGCTTCGTCCGGCTCAGCCAGTAGGGCGCGGAGGAGGGCAGGTTCTTCTCGAAGAAGACCTCGCCCGGCTCCTCCGCCGTGCCGACCCCGTCGACCCAGCGCTTGCGGGTCACCGGCCGGCGGGCGAGGTGCGGCAGCATCGCGGAGGCGACCGAGGCGTAGTAGGAGAGGACGTCGGCCTTGGTGAACCCCGCCTCCGGATAGACCACCTTGTCGAGGTTGGTCAGCCGCAGGCGCCGCCCACCCACCGTCACGAGCTGCTGCGAGGAGGGGGTCATAACTCCATGGTGGCGTCGCCCGCCCGCCGAGGGGGAGGGAGTTGCGCCGACGGGGGAGGATCGCGGCGAGGACGGCGATGTGGAGGAGCGGCCGGGCTGCGGGGACTGCGCGGCGTCCGCAGGAGCGCGTCTCGCGGCCCGCGCACGGCTGCACTGGATAGCCTGACGATCACCCCACTTCCTCGACAAGGAGCCCCCGTGCCCGAGACGATCACCGACATCCCCCTCACCACGATCGACGGCACCGCGTCGACGCTCGCCGACTACGCGCCGGTGAAGCTCATCGTCAACGTCGCGTCCCGCTGCGGTCTCGCACCGCAGTACGAGAAGCTCGAGGCGCTGCAGAAGCAGTACGGCGACCGCGGCTTCACGGTGCTCGGCTTCCCGAGCAACCAGTTCCTGCAGGAGCTCAGCGACTCCGACAAGATCAAGGAGTACTGCTCGACCACCTGGGGCGTCACGTTCCCGATGTTCGAGAAGGTCAAGGTCAACGGCCGCTCGGCGCACCCGCTCTACGCGGAGCTGACCAAGACCGAGGACGAGGCGGGCAAGGCCGGCAAGGTGAAGTGGAACTTCGAGAAGTTCCTGATCACCGCCGACGGCACCGTGCACCGCTTCCGCCCGACCGTCGAGCCCGACGACCCGCGCATCCTGGAGCTGATCGAGGCGTCGCTCCCCGCCTGATCGCGGCGCCGACGCGGGCCTGTCCGGCGCCGACGCGGGCCGACCGACCGGCGACGAGGGCCGACCTCGCGGCAGCTCGGGCCGGCCTCGCGCCGCTGGGCGGCTCTAGCGCGCGTGCAGCCCTTCGGCGATCCGCGCCTGCGCGGGCTCGACTCCCTCGGGGCAGACGATGTCCGAGACCTCGAACGGCGTCGCGCGGGTGAAGGGGATCATCTCGATGCCGTCGACGTGGCGCAGAAGGACGAGGCTGCTGTCGCCGTCGCGGAGGGTACGGCGCACCTGGCGCAGGAAGATGCCGGCCATCTCGAGCTCGACCGTGAAGACGCGGCCACTGACACCGATCCGGCAGCCCAGGACGGGCTGCGAATCGGTCGAGGCGGAATCCGGGGCGTGGCGGACGGCGATCGGCTCGTCCTTGCGCTGCGAGCCCCCCGTCCCGGTCAGGGTGGGTGCTGCGAATGCTCGCGCGGTGTCGGTCATCGTCGTCTCCGTCCGTGGTCGCGACCGACGGAGAACCGCCCGGTCACTGTCCTCCGACGCTACGTCGTGACCCTGTGATGGGGGGTGGGGTTGACGGATCCGGTCCGGGGGGACAGGTGGGCGGATCAGGAGCCCTGGCGCGACTCCTCGGGCTCCGGGAGGACGGACAGCTCGCCGTGCATGCTCGCGACGCTCAGCATCTGCTCGATCCACGCGCGGTTGAGCTTGGGCTGGTGCGTCTCGGCGAAGCGGAAGTGCAGCGGCACCGAGGGGTGCAGCCAGACCGAGCTGCGGCCGTGGCCGGACGAGGCGTCCTCGGTCCAGGAGAGGGAGAAGGCCTCGTTGCGCCGCAGCTTCGACAGCACGGCGACCTTGAGGTGGGCGAGGACCCGCTCCTCGAACTCGATCTCGAGATTCTGCGGTCCATAGGTCAGCGTGGCCACGGGCGCCTTTCGTCAGTGCGAGCCGCCCACGGCGGACGGCTCCTCGGGGACGCTAACCGGTCGACCCCCTCCGCGCGGAATCGGCGGACAGACACGCCGTTGCCCCATTGACAGGCCGGGCGCCGCCCCCTAGTCGAGGGCCGTTGCGCCCGCATGCTGGTCGAGTAGTCCCGCAGGGGGGTGCCGCCCGCTCGCCGAGGGCCTCTGCGCCCCATGCTGGTCGAGCAGCCCCGCAGGGGCGTATCGAGACCCACCGTCCCCAGCAGGGTGGTCTGCAGACTCGTCCTCTCGACGCGGGTGGAGAGAGATACGCCCTCTGCGAGGGCTACTCGATCAGCATGGGGCGTCCCCTACGGACAGGGTCGTCTTCGCGTGTGCCCGACGCCCTCCGCGTGAAACGTTCGGCTCGCGCTTCCACCCCGGGCTCGCGGTTCCGGCGCATTCCAGAGTGCCGGGGTCGATTCTGCGTGCCGGACGTCCGGCACCGAGCCCCGCCCGGCCGCCGCCCGGCGCGACCGGGTAGCATCGCAGGGCCTGTTCCGGCGGACGAAAGCGATGAGGCCATGAAAACGCGAGTCATCTTCTACCTCATCGGAGGCGTCCTCCTCCTCGGCGCCGGCATCAGCTCGCTCGGCGACGGGGCGTCGGTGCCGGACATCATCACGATCCTCTGCGGCGTGCTGATCCTCGCCCTCGCCGGCTGGCAGTACCGCCGCTCGCACGGCCCCGAGGAGCGCACGCCCGGCGACGACGTCGAGCGCCCCCACCGCTAGCCCGCGCGCACCCCGACTCCCGCCGTCGGCCGCCCGGCCCGCGAGCCGCTATCCGCGCGCCAGCAGCAGCCGGTACGGGGCCGCCCGCTCCACGCGCCAGCCCTCGGGCGCCAGCGCGCGCAGCTCCGGCGCCGTGTAGCTCCGCCGCACCGACAGCGACCCGTCGTAGTGCAGGAACGACCCCGCCGCGATCGGCCGGGTCGCCGCCGCGTACGCGGTGTACGCGAGCCGCGACCGCTCGATGTCGTTGTGCAGCGCGCGCGGGGCGAGCTTCTCGCTGTCCTCGAGCAGCGCGCTCAGCGCCTCGGCCGACAGGTGGTGCAGCAGGTGGTTCGACGTCACGATGTCGTACTGCGCGCCCTCGGCGACCAGCTCCTTGCTGCTCGCCCGCCGGAACTCCAGCCCCGCCGGCGCCGGCGTCGATGTCGCGAAGGCGTACGCCCTCTCGTCCGGATCGATGGCGGTGATCGCGAGCCGCAGTCCGTCCGCGTGCGCCCAGTCGGCGAGCGAGCGCGCGATGTCTCCGCCGCCCGAGCCGATGTCGAGCAGCCGCAGGGGCTCCTCGCTGCGGAACAGCGGGCGCAGCCGCGTGCGGTACAGCCGCCGCCAGCCCGAGACCAGCCGGTTCACCGCGCCGAACCGCGCGTAGGTCGCGTCGAGCAGCGCGCGGTCGCAGGACGGATCGTCCATCAGCTCCTCCGCGGTCGTCTCCCGGCGGCGGAGGTCGGGGACGAGCGGCGCGTGGGCGGTCATGCCCCGCCGCGCTTGGTGAGCAGCGCCATCTCGACGGTGAGCCCGGGCCCGAACGCCATCGCGCCGATCCGCTCGCCGTCGGCGGCCTCGCCGTGCAGGAGCCGGCGCAGGATGAACAGCACGGTCGCGCTCGACATGTTCCCGACCGTCCGCAGCACCTCGCGCGAGGGCTGCATCTGCTCGTCGGAGAGGCCGATCGCCGACTGCACGCGGTCGAGGATGCTCCGCCCGCCGGGGTGCACCGCCCAGCGCTGCACGTCCGCGGCGCCGACCCCGCCTCGCCCGAGCATCGGCTCGAGCGCGGTGGTGATGTTGGCGCCGATGATCGACGGCACGTAGGTGCTCAGCCGCATGGTGAAGCCGTGGTCGCCGATCGTCCAGGCCATCTCGTCCTCGCCCTCGGGAGTGAGGGTCGTGTCGAGCGCGTCGATGTCGAGCACCGCGGTGCCCGCCTCGGGCTCGCGCGCCGTGACGACCGCCGCGGCGGCCCCGTCGGCGAAGACGGAGCTGGCGACGATCTGCTCCGCGTCGCTGGAGCTGGTCAGGTGGATGCTGCAGAGCTCGGCGGCGACGACGAGAACGACCGCCGACGGGTCGGCCTCGCAGAACGCGCGGGCGGCGCGGAGCCCCGGGAACGCGCCGTAGCAGCCCATGAAGCCGAGGTGGAAGCGCTGTGTCGACACCCGGAGTCCGAGCGTGCGGACCAGCTGATAGTCGGGCCCGGGCGCGTAGAAGCCGGTGCAGGAGACGGTGACCACGTGCGTGACCTCGTCCGGCGCGAAGCCGGCCGCCTCGAGCGCGCGCTGGGCGGCATCGGCGAAGAGCTCGGGCGCGCGGGCCGTGTAGACCGCGTTGCGCGCGGCCGTGCCGGGATCGAGCAGGTGGCCGGAGCGGGCGTCGTAGAAGGTCCTCTCGCCCTCCCGCTCCTCGCCGTCGAGCTCGTCGACGACGGTGTGGCGGGTGTCGATGCTCGAGGCGTTGAACGCCGCGCCGATCAGACGCGAGCCGAGGCGGGTGATGCCGGGCTGCGCGGCGAACAGGTCGCGGAGCGCGGGCTGATGCAGGACCGTGGCGGGAACGGCCGTCTCGATGCTGCGGATGTGGACGCTCACCCGCGGGAACCTATCGCACGTTCCTGCGGGTGAGCGGCGGCGCAGCGGATCCGCGTCCGGATGCTCGGCGTGCGGATGCTCGGCGTCCGCGTCCGCGTGCTCGGCGTCCGCGTGCTCGGCGTCGGGGCGCTCAGAGGATCGGCTTCCCGCCGGTGACGGCGATCGTCGAGCCGCTCATGTAGCTGGCGTCGTCCGAGGCGAGCAGCACGTAGGCGTGCGCGACCTCGGCGGGCTGGCCGGGGCGGCCGAGCGGGACCTGCTCGCCGAACGAGGCGACGGCCTCCTCCGGCATCGTCGACGGGATGAGCGGCGTCCAGATCGGGCCGGGGGCGACGGAGTTCGCGCGGATCCCCTTCTCGCCGAGGGCCTGCGCGAGCGAGGCGGTCATGCTCAGCATCGCGGCCTTCGTCGCCGCGTAGGGCAGCAGCTGGTACGACGGCTGGTCCGACTGCACCGAGCTCGTCGCGATGATCGAGGCGCCGCTCGTCAGGTGCGGCAGCGCGGCCTTGACCAGGTGGAAGTAGGCGCTGATGTTCGTCGCGATCGTGCGGTCCCACTCCTCGTCCGGGATGTCGGTGACCTCCTCGCGGCTCATCTGGAACGCCGCGTTGCTGACGAGCACCTCGAGGTGACCGAGCTTCTCGACGGTCTCGGCGACGACGGAGCGGCAGTGCGCCGGGTCCTGCAGGTCGCCGGGGAGCAGCAGCGCCTCGCGGCCGGCCTCGCGCACCCACTTGGCGGTGTCCTCAGCGTCCTCGTGCTCGTTCAAGTACGAGATCGCGACGTCGGCGCCCTCGCGCGCGAACGCGATCGCGACGGCCTTGCCGATGCCGCTGTCCGCGCCGGTGACAAGCGCGACCTTGCCGCGCAGGCGGTCGGAGCCGCGGTAGCTGGTCTCGCCGTGGTCGGCCTTCGGCGTGAGCTCGGCCTCAGTGCCGGGCGGGGTCTGCTCGGGGGATTCCGGAGTCATGATGCTCCCTCTCGTCGTGGGTCGGTTCCTCCATGCAAGCCGCTCCCGCCGCGCCGCACCAAGGGGTTGACGCCCCTCGGTGCCGCTCCGCGCTCCTTCATGCTGGTCGAGGAGCCCCGGAGGGGCGTATCGGGACCCACCCGTGCTGGTCGAGGAGCCCCGCAGGGGCGTATGGAGACCCACCGTCACCACCGGTCGGGCCCTGCAGACCCCACCTGCTGACCACGGTGGATCTCGATACGCCCGCTCCGCGGGCTGCTCGATCAGCACGACTCCTCCCCGACCGTCGCTCGGCAGGAATGTCCGCCGCCCCGTCGATCCGCGCCGTCAAGCCCGCGACACCGGACGTCTCCGGGGAGTTGACTGAGCCGACGCTCCGCAGTGGAGCGCACGAGGAGGCCGACATGAGCACGCCCACCGATCGGGGCACCGGTCCCGACAGCAGCGACCCGACCCGCGACGACTCGAACCGCGGCGACCGCGACGCGACCACCCGCTTCGACACCACGAGCACCGGCTCGACCGCCACGGGCGCGACCGCGACCTCCACCCCCGGTGACCCGTCCGCCGCGCACCGCGCCCCCGTCGACCCCGACTCCACCGAGGCCGCCAAGGCCCGCACCGCCGCCCGCAAGGACATCCACCAGCGCGAGAAGGACCGCTTCGGCGGACTCAAGATCGGCTGCGCGTTCTTCGGCTGGCTCGCGGCGACCGGCCTCGCGGTCATCCTCACCGCCCTGGTCACCGCGATCGGCGCCGCCGTCGTCGGCACCCAGGACGTCACGGCCGACCTGGCCGCGGACCCCGCTGCGTTCGGCTGGGTCGGCGCGATCGCGCTGCTCGTCATCCTCCTCGTCGCCTACTACTCCGGCGGCTACGTCGCCGGCCGGATGGCCCGCTTCAGCGGCGCCAAGCAGGGCGTCGCCGTGTGGGCGTGGGCCGTCGTCGTGGCGATCGTGGTCGGCATCGTCTCCGCGCTCACCGGAGGCAGCCAGATCCTCTCCGCCGTCAGCGGCTTCCCGCAGATCCCCCTCGACGCGGGTGACGCCACCGTCACCGCCGTCGTGACGGTCCTCGCCGCCCTGATCGTCTCGCTGGTCGGCGCCGTCCTCGGCGGCCTCGCCGGCATGCGCTTCCACCGCCGCGTCGACCGCGAGGGCCTCTCCGGCCTGGCCGTCTGACCCCCTCCGCGAGATGCCACTTGAGTACGCCTCTCTCGGCGTGTCGCGTACTCAAGTGGCATCTCGCGGACTGCCGCCAGGACGTGCCCCCGCGGCTGCCTCCGCGAGATGCCACTTGTGAGCTCCCGCCACGGCGTGTCGCCCTCATGAGTGGCATCTCGCGGCAGGGATCGCTCGCCTACGCTCGATCGGGTGGAGAACGCGCGCGCCGGCCGGCTGAGCATCGAGCTCTCGGAGTGGGACCCGCCGGCCGCGCTCGTGGGGCTCCGGGACGAGTACCTCGCCTTCCTCGCGGAGCACGGCGCTGCGGCGCTCGAGCGCGACGGCGGTCCCGAGCACGTCACGGCCAGCTGCTTCGTCCTCTCGCCCGGGCTCGACCGCGTTCTGCTCTGCTACCACCGCAAAGGCCGCTTCTGGGTGCAGCTCGGCGGGCACATCGAGCCCGCCGACGTCTCCGTCCCCGCCGCCGCCCAGCGCGAAGCCCGCGAGGAGAGCGGCCTCGCCGAGCTCACTCTTCTCGGCGCCGCCCCGCTCGACCTCGACCGGCACGGCCTCGGCGGCGGCTTCGGCCGCTGCAGCACCCACTGGGACATCGGCTACGGCGCCGTCGCCGACCCCGCCGAGCCCTTCGTGGTCAGCGACGAGAGCGACGCGCTCGCCTGGTGGCCTGTCGACGCCCTGCCCGAGGACGTCCCACCCGGCTTCCCCGCGCGCCTCGCCGGCGCACTCGCGGCGGCTCGCCGACTCTGACGACCCGAGCGCCGCGACCCCGCCCCGCGCCCCCGCGACCCCCCCCGCGACTCGAGCCCCGCGACCCCGCCCGCCCCGATGCGGCACGATGAACCCATGCCTGACTCCGCGCGCCCCGTCGTCGTCCTCGCCGGAGCGAGCGGCTTCCTCGGCACCGACCTCGCCCGCCGCTTCGAGGCCGACGGCTGGACCGTCCGCCGGGTCGGCCGCTCCGGCCCCGACGCCCGCTGGGGCGACACGGCCGCGATCACCAGGACGGTCGACGGGGCCCGCCTCCTCGTCAACCTCGCCGGCAAGAGCGTCGACTGCCGCTACACCCCGGCCAACCGCGCCGAGATCCTGCGCTCCCGGATCGAGACCACGCGGGAGCTGCACCGCGCCGTCGCGGCCGCCGCGGCCCCGCCGCCGGTCTGGATGAACGCCAGCACGGCCACGATCTACCGCCACGAGGAGGAGCGCGCCAACACCGAGCAGGACGGCGTGCTCGGCGAGGGCTTCTCGGTCGACGTCGCGCGAGCGTGGGAGGAGGCGTTCTTCGCGGGCGAGACGCCCGGGGTCCGCCGCCTCGCCCTGCGGATGACGATCGTGCTCGGCGACGGCCCGGCCACCGGCATCCTGCTGCGCCTGGCTCGGCTCGGCCTCGGCGGCCCGCAGTTCGACGGCCGCTGGCCCGCCACCCGTGCCCGGCGCGCAGCGGGCGTGCACCACGAGTACCGACCCACCCGCGGTCGGCAGCACTTCAGCTGGATCCACGTCGAGGACGTCTACCGCTCGATCCAGTTCTTGGAAGAGCACGGCCTGGAGGAGCAGGCCCTGGACGGCCCGGTGAACCTCGCGTCGCCGAACCCCAGCGACAACACCGAGCTCTCCCGCCTGCTGCGCGCCGCGGTCGGCCGGCGGATCGGCGTGCCCGCCCCGCGCTTCGTCCTCGAGCCGGCGACCTTCGCCCTGCGCACCGAGTCCGAGCTGCTGCTCAAGAGCCGCTGGGTCGTCTCCGCCCGCCTCGAGGAGGCAGGTTTCACCTTCGCCCACCCCCACCTCGACGAGGCCCTCCGCGACATCGTCGCAACCGCGCGCTGACCCGAGGAGTCGCGCGACGCCGCGGCGCATCGGGTGCCGAGGCTGCACTCGTGTCCGGACCGACCGCGGGTCGGCCGCTTCGGATGCTAACGTCACCATGCGCGTCGTCGCGCGGATCGTCCGGGTCCGAGCCGGTTCGCACCTTCCGCCGTGAACGGTCACGGCGCGGGGCGGGCGCGACGCCCGGTCGCGAGGCGTCGTCCACGAGGGAAGCAGGAACCGTGAGAGCCGACGACACCCCGCCCGACCACGGCACGGACCCGGTCGAGGTGTCGACGCCCGCCGAGGTGTGCGTCACCGCGCTGCGCAGGATCGCCGAGGGCGCCCCCACCGACGCCGAGCACCCGGCAGTGCCCGATCCGAGCGGGGGAGGCGGCGCCGCGAGGGTGCACCGCTGGCACCGCACGCTCCTGCACCACGGTGCCTTCTCCCACTGCGAGACCGGTCCCGACGGCCTGCGCCTCCTCCGCACGCCGGTCGGCGTCGTCGCCGTCGTCATCGAGCCGGGGCGCGTCGTCACCGTGCCGGGGGACTGCTGCCAGATCGTGAACGCGACCCTCTCCGCCGAGCTGGACCTGCGCTCGGAGAGGCGGCGGACGGTCCTCAGCGCCCACTCGCTCCTCGACGAGGCGCCGCCGGCCGGGGTCCGACACCTCCTCCCCGGGATCCGCACCTACTCGGTCGATCCCGGGACCGTCCTCACCCTCGCCCTCGAGCTCCTGGCGCGCCCCACCGGCTCCGCCGCACAGTCCTGATGCCCGGCTCCGACAGCCGCCCGCAGCGCCGCCTGCGCCGCGACCCGACCGGCCGGACCCCGGCGCGATGACGGCCGCGCGCGAGAGCGTGAGGCGGATCCTGCGGGCGAACCCGGACTACCGCCGCGTCTTCCTCGCCCAGATCGTCAGCCAGGGCGGCGACTGGTTCACGATGATCCCGCTGATCGTCCTGCTCCAGCGCCTCACCGGGGACGGAGCCCTCGGCGCGCTGCTGCTCGCGGTGGAGACCGCGGTCATCGCCGTCCTCTCGCTCTGGGCCGGCGGGCTCGTCGACCGCACGTCGCGCCGGACGGTGCTGGTCGTCGCGCAGGCGGGGTCGGCGCTCGCCGTGCTGCCGCTGTTCCTGCTGCAGTCGGCGGGGACGGCGTGGCTCGCGGTGCTCACCTTCGGACTGCTCGCGGTCGGGAAGTCGTTCTTCACGCCCGCCGTGAACGCGATCGTGCCCCAGATCGTGCCGCGCGAGAGTCTTCTCGCCGCGAGCACCGGGCTGAACTCGGTCTGGGGCGTGATGCTCGCGCTCGGCGCCTCCCTCGGCGGCATCGCCTCCGCCCTCGTCTCGCCGTACTACTGCTTCGCGATCACCGCCGGCGCCTACGGGTTCTCCGCGCTCCTCCTGCTCGGCCTGCCCGCGGTCCGCGGCGCCAGGCGCAGCACTGCGGCCGAGCGCGAGGCCGGACGCCGCGGAGGAGCGGCCCGGTTCGCCCGCGACGTCCGCGAGGTCGCCGCCTTCTGCCGCTCCGACCGGCGGATCCCGGCCCTCCTGCTGGCCAAGCCCGGCAGCCATCTCGGCAACGGCGCCATCGCGCTCTTCCCCGCACTGGCACTGACGATGGCGGCCGACCCCGCCGTCGCCGCGAGCCTCCTCTTCGCGGCGCGCGGCGTCGGCGCCGTGATCGGCCCCCGCGTCGCCCGGTTCGCGGCGGAGCGCTCGGGCGACCTGAGGGGCGGGATCGTCGCCGCCGTGCTCCTCTTCGGCGTCGCCTACGCGCTGGTGTCGATCAGCACGTCGGTCGTCCTCGCGGTCGCCCTCGTCCTGCTCGCCCACCTCGGCGGCAGCATGAACGCGAGCCTCAGCGGCTACGGCCTGCAGTCGATCACCGCGAACGATCTGCGAGGCCGCGTCTTCGCCGTCGACAACATGATCGCGATGCTCGCCATCGCCCTCAGCCAGGCCCTGGTCGCGCTCGGGATCCTGCTCCTCGAGCCCCGCACGGTCATGGCCCTGTGCAGCGCCGCGGTCCTCGGCTCCGCGGCGCTCTGGTGGTCGGCGACCCGCCGCACGCCCCTGCGCACCGGCTGACGCCCCGACGGCCGGATCGGCCCTCCAGAAGTCGTCGCACCCGAGCTCCCGCTGCGACGACTCTCGAGGAGCCGCCCGCCTAGCAGGCCCGGAGCCTGCCGACCGCGGCCGACAGCGTCGGAGTCCCGCCGAGGATCGTCACGTAGTCGAGATCCTGCCTCCGCATCGCCGTCTTCGTCGCGCCGGGAAGGCAGGTCGGCTCGCTGAGGTAGAGCGGCGCCCCGCGCTCCGCCGCCGCGGGACCGGCGGCCAGGGCGTCGGCGAAGCTCGTCGCCGAGGCGACGAAGGCCTCGTCGATCAGCTCCGACGGCGGATAGAGGGCGTTGAGCAGACGACTGGTGTCGTGCCGATCCGTCCCCGCCACCCGGTGGACGGACTCGACGAGGGTCGACGCGCGCAGGGCCGACTCGATGCCGGCGCTGATCGACGGGGTTCCGCCGAGCAGCTCGCCCGACTGCGCCGAGAGGCGGCGGATCGCGTTCCGCGTCGCGTTGTCCAGATCGCTCCGGGCGCCGTCGACGAGGAGGACGGGCTCCAGCCGACGCCCGGCGATCGGCGCGGCCGACAGGGCGTCGGGGAAGTCCGTGCCGGTCGCGAGGAAGACCGTCGAGTAGTCGGAGCCGAAGGCGTCGGCGACGATCCGCCGCGACGTCTCGTAGCGGTCCCGGCCTGCGATCCGCACGACCGGAGCGTCGGTCAGGTCGTCCAGGCTCCGCAGGACGGCGTCGCTGACCGAGAGGGCGCTCCCGACCACCACGATCCGGCTCGGCCGGAGGTCCTCGACCTGGCGGGCGACGGTCTCGGGGAGCACCGCCGGGTCGGTCAGGAGGAGGCTGCCGCGCTGGAGCGACGCGGCCGGGCCGGCGGACAGGGCGTCGGGCCAGTTCGCTCCGCTCGCGACGTACAGCGGAGAGCCCTGGTACACGTATCCGGCTCGGGAGACCAGGGTCGCGGTCTCGTAGCGGTCCGCTCCCGCCACGCGCTCGACGTCCGAGTCGTACGCAGTCGGGGTGAAGTCGATGTCCGTGAGGCCCTCGGGTTCGAGTGACTGGTACGCGTACTTGCCGAGGCGCGCCGTCTCCTCGAAGTACTCGTCGTCGTAGTCGGGCACGCCCGCCTCGGCGAGCCGGAAGACGTAGACGCCCGTGGGCAGGCGGTCCGCGCCGCTGAACGAGTAGCGGTCCTCCGCGCCCGGCGTGCCACTGGTGGACAGCGAGGCGAGCTTGACCAGATCGCCGGACTCGCTCGTGTACCAGGCCTGGATCTCGAAGTCCGTCGTCGTGACCCCCGGCGCCTCCGCCGGTGTCACCCGGCCTGACACGGTGCCGGCGGCGAACAGCAGGATGTCGACGCCCTCGTTCGACGCGGTGAAGCGCTCCGCCTCGCTCTCGACAGGACTGCCGAAGAGGCCGCCCAGAGGGTTGCCGGCGTTCCACGTCGGGTACCAGGTGTCGTCGTCGATCACCTCCGCGCGCACGGCATAGCTCCCGCCCCCGGGAAGGGTGAGCGAGTAGGTCTCGTCCGTGACGATCTCCTCGACCACGGCGCCGGCCGCGTCCACCGCCCGGACCCGGTACGCCTCGCCGACCGGGGCCGGAGTGGCGGCGTCGACGTCCGCGGTTCGGAGGAGTCCCGACACCACGAAGGTCCCGGCCGCCGAGGCCTGCGCCGGCGACCCGGCCGCGACGGCTCCCGCGAGCAGCGACAGGACCGCCCCCGCGGTGGCCAGGAGACGGACGAGGGACCGGGAGCGGGATGCAGGGGACAACGGTGGCCTTCCGGTGCGGCGGAGGCGGCTCGATCGGGACGACGGCTGCCGGGTGCGCCACACGCTAGCGACGACCGCCGACCCGCGCGCCGCAGCGAGACACGGCGTCCCACGGGGGTGATGAGGCGGAGGCGCCGGCCGGGGCCTCCGTGCTAGCGCCCGGCGACGCGCAGCGCGATGTCGCGGCGGTACTGGCCGCCGTCGAGCGTGATCAGGTCGAGGGCGCGGTACGCGCGCTCGCGGGCCTCGGCGAAGTCGGCGCCGCGGGCGACGACGTTGAGCACCCGGCCGCCGGTGGCGACGAAGCGGCCGTCGACCAGCTGCGTCGCGGCGTGCGCGATCGTGACGCCGGGAACCTCGGCCGCCGCCTCCAGGCCGCCGAGGACCCGGCCGGTGGCGGCGTTCTCGGGGTAGCCCTCGCTGGCGAGGACGACGGTCACGGCGACCTCCTCCGAGAAGGCCGGCCACGGCACGGAGGCGAGCGCGCCGGTCGCCGCGGCGAAGAGCAGTGCCGAGAGGGGCGAGACCAGGCGCGGCAGCACGACCTGGGTCTCCGGGTCGCCGAAGCGCGCGTTGAACTCGATCACGCGGATGCCGGCGTCGGTCACGATGAGTCCGCAGTAGAGGAGCCCGACGAACGGGGTGCGCTCGCGCTCGAGCTGGCGGACGGTCGGGATCGCGACGGTGTCGATGACCTCGTCGACGAAGGCGCGCTCGCTCTCCCAGCGGTCGGCGAGCCAGGGGAGCGGGGAGTAGGCGCCCATCCCGCCGGTGTTCGGCCCCTCGTCGCCGTCGGCGAGGCGCTTGTAGTCCTGGGCGGGCGAGAGCGGGACGACGTCGTGACCGTCGGAGAGGAGGAAGAGCGAGACCTCCTGGCCGGCCAGGAACTCCTCGATCAGCACGTCGCCCGACTGCAGCCAGAACTCGGCGTGCGCGACGGCGGCGGTGCGCGACTCGGTCACGAGCACGCCCTTGCCCGCGGCGAGGCCGTCGGCCTTGACGACGTAGGGGGCGCCGAACTCGTCGATGACGCGCGTCGCGTCGACGAGGGTCGAGACGCGGGTCGCCCGGCCGGTGGGGACGCGGGCCATGTCCATCACGCGCTTGGCGAAGGTCTTCGAGCCCTCGAGGGCGGCGGCCGCGCGGTCCGGGCCGAAGGTGGGGATGCGGCGGCGGCGCAGGGCGTCGGCGACTCCTGCGACGAGAGGGGCCTCCGGGCCGATGACGACGAGCTCGATGCCCTGCTCGACCGCGAAGTCGCTGACCAGGCGCGGGCTGTTGGTGTCGAAGTGGATGACCTCGACGTCGCGCGCGATGCCCGCGTTGCCGGGGGCGGCGATGATCTCGTGCGCCTCCTCCTCCGCGAGCAGAGCGGTGATGATGGCGTGCTCACGGGCACCCGAGCCGAGGACGAGGATCTTCACCCTGACAGGATAGGCCCGCCCCGGAGCGGCCCCGCCCGGCCCGCGCCCCGTCGCCGTGCGACCCGCCTCCCCCTCGCGAGATGCCACTTGTGCGCGCTTTCGGCGGCGTGTCGCGCTCACAAGTGGCATCTCGCGGCGGAGCCGGGCGCCGGGAGACGCCGGGCGGCACGGCAGACTGAGGGCATGGCCAAGGGGAAGATCGACGAGGCGACCGGGCAGGACGCTGTGCGGGCGGCGCTCGCCGGCGGGGCCGACCGGAACACGACCGCGACCGCCGTGCGCTTCCTCCTGCAGATCATCGAGACGAACGTCCCCGGCCGGAGCGTCGAGGTCCGCGTGCCGCCGTTCGGTGCGGCCCAGTGCGTCGAGGGCCCGGGCCACACCCGCGGCACGCCCCCGAACGTGATCGAGATGGACGCCGCCACCTGGCTGCCGCTCGCCACCGGCTCCCTCCCCTGGGCGGACGGACTCGCGAGCGGCCGGATCCACGCCTCGGGCGTCCGCGCCGACCTCTCGCCGTTCCTCCCCCTCCTGCACGTCCGCTGACCGACGGCGAGTTAACTTCTCGTAAACGCACCGCCGCCGCCCCGATCGACGTTTGACGGGCAGGCCCGCGTCGGGTTGTCTGGGAAAGTTCCCCCACTGCGGCAGGAGTTCTCTCCGAATCGCCGCTCGATGCTTGGAGACCTCCCACAGATGCGAAGCGATACCCCGGGCCGTCGCGGCCTGACCAGACTCCTCTCCGTCACCGCCGTCAGCGCGGTCGCCGGAGCGGCCCTCCTCGGAGCGGCCCCCGCGAGCGCCGCAGAGGGCGACGTCGCGATCGACATCCTCTCGATCAACGACTTCCACGGCCGGATCGAGGCCGACGGCACGACCGCCGGCGCCGCGGTCCTCGCCGGAGCGGTCGACTCCTACCGCGCCGCCAACCCGAACACGCTGTTCGTCTCGGCCGGCGACAACATCGGCGCGTCCACCTTCACCTCGAAGGTGCAGGACGACCAGCCGACCCTCGACGTGCTCAACGAGATGGGCCTGGACGTCAGCACTCTCGGCAACCACGAGTTCGACAAGGGCCGCTCGGACGTCGACGGCCGCGTGACCGACGAGTCCGACTTCCCGTACGTCAACGCGAACCTCTTCGACACGACGACCGGCGAGCGCGCCTACGACCCGTACTTCATCGCCGACCAGGGCGGGGTCTCGGTCGCCTTCATCGGCGCGATCACCGAGGACCTCGGCACGCTGGTCAGCCCCGGCGGCATCTCGACCCTCTCGATCGAGCCGATCGTCGAGAACGTCAACGAGGTCGCGACCGAGCTCCAGGACGGGGACGCCGCGAACGGCGAGGCGGACGTCGTCGTCCTTCTTCTCCACGAGGGCGCCGACGCCGACGCCGCCGAGACCAACACCCCCGCGGCAGACCCCAAGTTCGGCGCGATCGTCAACGCGGTCGCTCCGAACGTCGACGCCATCGTCTCCGGCCACAGCCACCAGGAGTACAACGCGACGATCGACGCCGGCCGGGCCTTCCCGACCGTCGTCTCGCAGACCGGCAGCTACGCCGAGAACCTCGGCCACATGGCCCTCACCGTCGACCCGGCGACCAAGCAGCTCACCTCGCTCACCAGCGAGGTCGTCCCGCTGACCGTCGTCGCCGACGACCCCGAGTCCGAGGACCCGGCCGACACCATCGACGTCGGCGCGTACCCGGCCGACCCCGAGGTCGCCGCCATCGTCGAGGCCGCTGCCGCGGTCGCCGTCGAGGAGGGCAGCGTCCAGGTCGGCACCATCACCGACGACATCTCGCGCGCCTACCGCGAGGACGGCATCACCACGAACCGCGGGTCGGAGTCGACGCTGGGCAACCTCGTCGCCGACGCGCAGCTGTGGGCGACGAGCGAGCTCGGCACCCAGATCGCCTTCACCAACGCGGGCGGCCTGCGCGACGACCTCGACTTCGCCGCCAGCGCGGAGACCCCGGGCGACGCCGACGGCGTCGTCACCTACGCGGAGGCGTCCGACGCGCAGCCGTTCGCGAACACCCTCGTGACGCTCCAGCTCACCGGCGCTCAGATCAAGGACCTGCTCGAGGAGCAGTGGGTCGGCAGCTCGAGCCACCCGCAGCTGAAGCTCGCGACCTCGGCCGCGCTGACCTACGTCTTCGACCCGGCCGCCGCCACCGGCTCGCACATCTCGGAGGTCTTCTTCGAGAACGAGCCGATCGACCCGGCCGCGACCTTCACGATCGTGACGAACAACTTCCTCTCGACCGGCGGCGACGGCTTCAGCACCTTCACCGAGGGCACCGGCACGGCCGACTCCGGCCGCATCGACCTCGACGCGTTCGTGTCCTACATCCAGGACCTCGGCACCGTCAGCCCCGACCCGGTCCAGCGCTCCGTCGGACTCACCGCGAACCTGCCCGAGTCGGGCGAGTACGCGGTAGGCGACACCATGACCGTCGACCTCTCCTCGCTGCTCTTCAGCACGGGAGCGCCGACCGACACGGTCGTGACCGTCTCGGTCGACGACGCGGTCGTCACCACCGCCGAGATCGACCCGACGCGGGCCGTGACCGACGACTCGACGGGACGCGCCTCCGTGGCCGTGCCGATCGGCGAGAGCCTCGCGGGCGGCACCCACACCGCGAGCTTCGCCCTGGGCGACGCGACCGGCACGACGATCAGCCTCGACTTCGCCGTCGCGGCCGTCGCCACGACGCCCGCGCCGACCCCGGAGCCCACCGAGACCGTCATCCCGACGACCCCGGCGACGACCGCTCCCGCCGTTCCCGGCGCCTCGGGTGGACCGACGAAGCACCTCGCCGCGACCGGCGTCGACGCGACCCCGGCCTTCGCGGCCGGTGCCGCGGCGCTGCTGCTCGGACTCGGCATGACCGTGGCGCGCCTGCGCCGCCGCATCGCCGCGAAGTAGCACGCGCACAGGAGAGGCCCCGCGGTTCGCGCCGCGGGGCCTCTTCTGCGTCTCCCGGGGTGCGCGACCCGGGGGAACGCGAGAACGCCGCCTCCCGCAGGGGGAGACGGCGTTCGGAACGCGATGAGGTGCTGTCGCGGAGCGCGAGGCTCAGTGGCGGACGGGGACCTGACGGTATCCGTCGCGGCTGGCGACGAGCACCGTCGACACCGTGCCCCATGCGGCGACGGCACCGAGGACGACGAGGATTGCGATGCTCATGAGTGTTCTGCCTTTCGTTGCTCCGACGTGTCTGCCAGGTTTGGCGATCCATCCGCCGGGATGCTCTGTACAACGTCCACTCTCGGGCTTTCTGTTCCTTAGGACAATCGCACTGTTCTTGGCCTGACGTGTAGCGTTCCTTCATGGACGTGCGACGGCTGGAACTGCTCAGGGAGCTCTCGATGCGGCGCTCGATCACCGCGGTGGCGGCGGCGACGCACCGCACCCCGTCCGCGGTGTCGCAGCAGCTGAAGGTGCTCGAGCGGGAGGCGGGAGTGCCGCTGATCGAGCGCTCGGGGCGCGGCGTCGTCCTCACCGCTGCCGGCCGCGAGCTGGCCCGCAGCGCCACCGAGATCGCGACCGCGCTCGAGCGCGCCGACGCGGTCTGGCAGACCTTCAAGAACAACCCGATCGGCGAGGTGACGATCGCGACCTTCCCGACGGCCGGGCAGATGCTGCTGCCGGATGCGCTGGTCGCGCTGCGCAGCGTCGAGGGGCTCGTCGTGCACTGCGAGGACGCGGATCCCGGGACCGACGAGTTCCTCGACCTCACCGCCGACTTCGACATCGTGCTCGCGCACTCGCCCACCGGCCGCAGCGCCTGGGCCGGGCACGGGCTCGCGATGGCCGAGCTGATGGTCGAGCCGCTCGACATCGCCCTGCCGCTCGGCCACCGGCTCGCCGACCGCGCGACCGTGACGGCGGGCGACCTGGTCGGCGAGACCTGGATCGGCGTGCCCGACGGGTTCCCGTTCGAGCGGATCATGCAGGAGATCGAGACGACCTCGGGCGAGCCGGTGCGGGTCGAGCAGCGCTTCGCCTCGACCCGCGTGACGGAGGCGTTCGTCGCAGCCGGCCTCGGCATCGCCGTGGTCCCGCGCTACACCGCGGGCACGGCCGGCATCGTCGTGAAGCCCCTGCGCGGCGTGAACTCCGTGCGCCACATCGTCGCGCTCATGCGCCCCGACCGCGCGGAGCGGCTCTCCGTGCGGACCGTCGTCCGCGAGCTCCGCGCCCAGGCCGGCCGCCTCCTCCACTCCGTCTGACCGCCGCCGCGGAGCCGCGGCGCGGCGCCCTCGGAGCCGCGAGGCGGCGCCCCCTCATGACCGCCCTCGGAGCCGCGAGGCGGCGCCCTCTCGTGACGGGCCGTGAAGCTGCGATGCGGCGCCGCTCCATGCTGGTCGAGCAGCCGCGCAGCGGCGTATCGAGACCCGCCTCTCGATCACGCGCTACCCGATCCGCCGCCCCGTCGCCACTCGGCCCGCGCCCGGCCGCGCACAGGGGACAATGGAGGCATGACCGATCCGCTCGACTCCTCGCCGCGCCCCGACGACGTCGAGATCACCCGCGAGGAGGTCGACGTCCGCCGCTCGCCGCGGGTCTGGCGGATCCTCGCGCTCGGAGCCGGCCTCGGCGCGATCGTCGCGTTCGTGCTCACCTTCGCGCTGCCCGAGACGGAGGGCTTCAGCCAGGCCCAGGTCTTCGGCTTCAGCCTGCTGCTGTTCGTGACGATCTTCGGCGGCCTCGCCGCCCTCCTCGTCGTCCTCCTCGATCGGGTCGTCGGCCGCCGCGTCGTCCGCGCCACGGCCGAGCGCACCGTCGCCCGAGAGGCCGACGGCGACGACGAGCCCACGGACGAGCCGGACGCCGCCCCGGACGAGAACGAGGCGCCCGGCACGGAGCCGGACGCCTCGACGCGCTAGGGACGACGCTCTACACGCGCAGTGGTCAGCGGCGCTTGCGGCCGCTGCGGCTCGTCGAGCGCGCCGCGTTCTGCGTGGCGCGCTTGGCCTTCTGCGACTTCTTCAGGCGACCCGCGATGAACGTCAGGAGCAGGGGCAGCAGGCGGTAGATCACGGGGACTCCTCGTCTCGGGCGCACGGAGCGGCGCCCCACGATGATGGACGCTCCGCCGCCCGCTAGGCACCCGGTTGCGCGCATCCGGGCGCTGTGCCTGCCTGGTGCGCGTGCTCCCAGTGTCAGCTCAGCTGCGTGCGCTCCACCCAGTCGAGGTACTCGGGCGTGACGGTGCCGGTGACGTACTCGCCGGTGAAGCAGCTGGTCTCGAGGTCGGTGACGTCCGAGCCCTCCAGGATCGCCGCCTTCATGTCGGCGACCTCCTGGTAGATCAGGTAGTCGGCGCCGATCGCCTCCGAGATCTCCGGGATCCGGCGGTTGTGCGCGACGAGCTCCTGCCGAGACGGCATGTTGATGCCGTACACGTGCGGGTAGCGCACCGGCGGGGCCGCGGACGCGAAGGTGACGCTGTTCGCGCCGGCCGTGCGGGCCATGTCGACGATCTCCTTCGAGGTCGTGCCGCGCACGATCGAGTCGTCGACGATCAGCACGTTCTTGCCCTTGAACTCGCTCGACATCGCGTTGAGCTTCTGCCGCACGGACTTCTTGCGCACCGCCTGCCCGGGCATGATGAACGTCCGGCCGACGTAGCGGTTCTTGTAGAAGCCCTCGCGGTACGGGATGCCGAGCTTCTGCGCGACCTGCATCGCGGCGGGGCGCGAGGAGTCCGGGATCGGCATGACCACGTCGATCGCCCCACCCGGCGTGTACGCGGCGATGGTGTCGGCGAGGCGGTCGCCGAGGCGCAGCCGGGCCTCGTAGACCGAGATCCCGGAGAGGATCGAGTCGGGGCGGGCGAGGTAGACGTACTCGAACGAGCACGGGATGAGACGCGGGTTCTTCGCGCACTGGCGGCTGGTCATCCGGCCGTCGGGCGTGATGAAGATCGCCTCGCCGGGAGCGACGTCCCGGACGATCTCGAAGCCCTGCGCCTCGAGGACGAGCGACTCGGAGGCGACCACCCAGTCGTCCGGCCCGTTGACGTTGAAGCGGCGGCCGACGATCAGCGGCCGGATGCCGAACGGGTCGCGGAACGCGAGCAGTCCGTGGCCGGCGATCAGCGCGATGGTGGCGTACGAGCCCTCAACGCGCTCGTGCACGCGGGAGACCGCGTCGAACACCTCGTCCGCGTCGAGGTCGCGGCCGGAGATCGAGGCCTGCAGCTCGTTCGCGAGCACGTTGACCAGCAGCTCGGTGTCGGAGGTGGTGTTGAGGTGGCGGCGGTCGACGGTGAAGAGCTCCTCGGTGAGCTCGCGGGTGTTCGTCAGGTTGCCGTTGTGGATGAGGATGATGCCGTACGGCGCGTTCACGTAGAACGGCTGCGCCTCCTCCTCGCGCTCCGCGTTGCCCTTGGTGGCGTAGCGGACGTGCCCGAGGCCCATCGTGCCGAGCAGCGAGCGCATGTCGCGGGTGCGGAACGCCTCGCGGACCTGCCCCGCCGCCTTCTTGATGTGCAGCGTGCTGCCGTCGGCGGTCGCGATACCGGTCGAGTCCTGGCCGCGGTGCTGCAGGAGGGAGAGGCTGTCGTAGATGGACTGGTTGACCGGTCCGGAGGACACGATCCCAACGATTCCGCACATGCCGGAGGGGCTCCCAAGGGGATAGCAGGGGGGATTGACGGTCCATCCTGGCACGCGGAGGACGCATCCCCTAACGGTTCGCTCCCGGCGGATCCGCCCGGGCGGGGGCGTGCGCGGGTCGCGAGGCGGGCGGATCGCACGGCGTCAGCAGCCGATCGAGGAGATGACGTACCCGCCGCCCACGTAGGACGGTCCGTGGTAGCCCCAGGCGTTGAGGTCGGTGGCGTTCGCGACTCCGGCGACGAGGGCGGGCTGCGAGCGGCCGGAGTTGTCGAGGTTGCCGCCCCAGGCGTAGACGGTCGCGTTGGAGGCGAGCGCCAGGTAGGTGCCGTCCGTGCTGAACACCTTCGTCAGGGTGACGCCCGCGGGGATCGTCCGCGCCTCGGTGCGGTAGGCGTTGCCGGCGGGCTGCGCGGCGAAGAACTGGGCGACCGCTCCCGCCGTGGTGACGTACACACCGCCGGTGTAGCCGTCGACGGACCAGGCGTGGGACGTGGTGACGTTCTCGGCGCGCAGGATCCAGCCCGCGCCGCCGGGCGACGAGGTGAACGCGGCGCCCTGCGTCCACAGCTCGCCGGAGCCGGTGAGGGCGTAGACGGACAGCTGGCCGGTCTCGAGTTCGACGATGTCCGTCGGAGCGCCGACCAGGGCGGTGAGGGCGTGGCTGCCGTTCCAGACGCTGACGCCGCCGTCGGCGAGGAGGATCCCGCCGCCGAAGACAAGAACGCCGTTGGCTCGGCGGTAGCTCCAGGTGCTGATCGCCGACGCCCCGGCCGTGCCCGCGATGAGCGTGGCGGCGACCCGCTCGCCCGAGGTCGCGTCGGCCCACCAGTGCAGGCCCGCGTTCGTGAGGACGTAGCTGTAGCCGTCGTTCGACTCCGCGGCGAGGACCGAGCCGGTGATGCCGGTCACCGCCACGACCGTGAGGGGCCCGGTGCCGGTCCCCGTGCGGTACCACTGGCGGACGGAGTCCGCTCCGGCTCCCGCGGCGATGCCGCCGGCGGAGGTGTTGCCGGCCTGCACGCAGGTCCAGGTGTCGATGAAGACCATGCCCGTCACGGCGGCCCCGGCGAACGTCAGGGTCCCCGGAGCCGTGACCGGGGCACCGAAGTTCGCTCCCCAGTAGCGCACCCGGCCGTCGGCGGTCAGCACGGCGGCGTTCCGGCCGGCGCTGGCGGCGAGCTCGTCTCCGGAGATCGCGCCGTGGACGCCGTCGACGACTCCGGGCACGACGGCGGTGGAGAACGTCGGCTGCTGGTTCGCGCCGCCGGGGGAGCGCGTGAGCTCCACCACCTGGCCGGGGCTCGCGGTCACCGTCCCCGGCGCGTAGGCGATCGCCGTTCCGTAGGTGGCCGTGATCGTGTAGGAGCCCGCGGAGCCCGACGCCGCGAACGCCGGGACGGAGACGACGCCCTCCAGGCCGACCGCCACCACGGCGGAGCTCCCGCCGGCGGAGAAGCCGAGCCCGGACGGGAGTGTGACGGTCACCGAGGCGCCCCTCGCCGCGGGAGACGTCCCGTCGAGGGCGCGGAAGAGCACGGTGCCGGCGGGCACGACGTCGCAGCGGACCGCCTCGAAGCCGGTCACATCGAGCAGGTCGGGCGGCCCGACCGGCTCGGGCGGCGTCGAGGCGGCGGCCAGGGGTGCCGAGACGACCGCGGCGACCGTGGGGATCGTCCAGGCAGCGGCCGCCACGATCGAGCGGCGGCGGAGCGGGCTCCCGGACGGGAGGGGGGCGGCGGAGTCGGGCATCACGGGTTCCTCGAGGATGCGGAGGACGGGCCTCGGGCGCGAAGCCGATCCGGAGACGGAGACGGTCAGCACCCACTATGACAACGCAACCATCTCCTCGTCTCGCCCGGCGCTCGGATCAGCCCCTGAAGGGGGTGCGGGCGGTCCGCGACCCGCCGCCGGACCGTCGGGCGCTCCTGATCGCAGCGTCTGCGTGGCGCGGCCCTTCGGTAGGGTCGTCGCGTGAGCAACGAGACGAGCAGCTACGCCCGCGCGGGAGTCGACACGGCGGCCGGGGACCTCGCCGTCGAGCTGATGAAGGCGGCGGTGTCCGCGACCCACGACCGCAACGTGCTCGGGGGAGTCGGCGGGTTCGCCGGCCTCTACGACGTCTCGTTCCTCAAGGACTTCCGGGCGCCGCTGCTCGCGACCTCGACCGACGGCGTCGGCACGAAGGTCGCCATCGCGCAGGCGATCGACAAGCACGACACGATCGGGCAGGACCTCGTCGGGATGGTCGTCGACGACATCGTCGTGGTCGGCGCCCGCCCGCTCTTCATGACCGACTACATCGCCTGCGGCAAGGTCGTCCCCGCGCGGATCGCGGACATCGTCGCGGGGATCGCCCGCGCCTGCTCGGCCACCGGGACCGCGCTCGTCGGCGGCGAGACCGCGGAGCACCCGGGGCTCCTCGGGCCGGACGACTACGACGTGGCCGGTGCCGCCGTCGGCGCGGTCGAGGCGGACGCGGTGCGCGGCGCCGACCGGGTGCGCGACGGCGACCTGGTGATCGCGATGGCCTCCTCCGGGCTGCACTCCAACGGCTACTCGCTCGTGCGCCACATCCTCGCCGAGAGGGGGATCCGCTTCACCGACACCTCCGCCGAGCTCGGGGGCGTCGTGGGCGAGGTGCTGCTCGAGCCGACCCGCCTGTACACGGCGCCGCTGCTCCGGGTGCTCGAGGACGAGGCGCTCGGCGCGGGCGTGCACTCGATCAGCCACGTGACCGGCGGCGGGATCGCGGCGAACCTGGCGCGCGTGCTGCCGCGCGGCTCCTGGGTCGAGGTGGAGCGCTCGAGCTGGAGCCCGGCCGACGTGTTCCGGGCGCTCGCCGCGATCTCGGGGGCGACGCTCGAGAGCACCGAGGGCACCTGGAACCTCGGCATCGGGATGTTCGCCGTGGTCGACGCCGACGCCGCGCCCGCGATCATCGCGGCGCTCGAGGCGTCGGGCGTGCCGTCCTGGGTCGCGGGGCGCGTGTCGCTGAGCGAGCGCGCGCTGGACGGCTTCGAGCAGGGCGCCAAGGGCGTCGACGGCGGCGCGGTGCGCCTGGTCGGCTCGTACGCGGGCTGACCGCGGGGCCGACTCGCGAGGGCGCTGAGGCGCGGGGGTCCGGCTCGACCTCGGGCTCGTCGATCGGGCTCCGGCTCGTGGGAACCGGCTGATTCGGCGTGCCAGGGGTGCCTCCGCGAGCCGGAGATACCGGTGGTGGATCTTCGGCACGTGGAACGTGCCTCGGCTCGCGGGAATCGGCCGGTTCGGCGTGCCGGGGGTGGTTCCGCGTGCCGGAGGTCCGGCCGGAGGGGCGGGGCGCGTCAGGCCGGGCGGTGGCGGCTCGCCGGCGACGGAGAACCCGGGGCGGCGGGCTGCGCGGCAGGGCGCCGGTGCTCGGGGGCGTGCGCGCGCTCCCAGGAGTGCTCGTGGCGGGTCAGCAGCCAGGAGCCCCAGGCGCAGAGGAGGAAGGCCGCGGCCGTGGCGAGCAGGGCGGTGATCCAGGTGGCGGCGTCCCGGCTGACGAGGAGGTTCGCGGCGAGGATCAGCACGCCGAACGCGGCGCCGACGCTCGTGCCGGCGATGAAGGCGCCGCTCCGGCGGCTCACCGCGCGGACGGTGACCATGCCGGCGATCGCGCCGAGGCCTCCCACCGCGCCGAGGCCGGCGCCGGAGGCGACGCCCATCAGCATCCCGAAGCCGACCAGCGCGGACGGGTCGAGCGCTCCGGCGGCGAGCGCGCTCGGGAGGTAGAGGGCCAGGGCGACCGCGGCTCCGACCGCGCCGCCGACGAGGACGGCGCCGATCAGCAGTGCGGCGGTCACGGACATGATCCGGGCGAGCGGGCGCGCGGATCCTTCGGGTTCGAACATCGCGGCTCCATCGACGCGGACCCGCGGGTCGTTCCGCGGGTGGACTTCGGACACTACGCCTCCGACGGGCCGCGCGGGGTCGGCGCGGCGGAGTCCGCGCAGGGTGGCCAGTGCCGCGGAGTCGGCGCGGGGTCGGCGCCCGGCGTCACGACCGCAGCGTCAGTGCCGCAACGCCAGTGCCGCGGCCTCAGCGCCGCAGCGTCTCGCTCGGCAGCTCGCCGAAGCGCTGCGTGTAGTGCTGGGCGAAGCGGCCGCCGCTGATGAAGCCCCAGTGTGCGGCGACCTCGCCGACGACGAGGGTCTGCGGCTGCCCGGCGAGAAGCTCGTCGCGGGCGAGGTCGAGGCGCACGCCGCGCAGGTACTGCCGCGGGGTCAGCGCGTAGGCGCGCTGGAAGGCGAGCTGGACGCCGCGCACGGTGAGCCCGGCGGCGTCGGCGATGTCGGCGACGCCGAGGGGGAGGTCGGCGTTCGCGTGCACGAACTCGACCGCCCGCCTCAGCCGCCGGGCGCTGACCGAGGGCGGCGCGGAGGGCAGCGGGACGGTCCGGTGCGCGAAGGCCTGGAGCACGGCCGCGGCGGCGACCTGCGACGCGGATTCGCGCTGCAGCGACGACGGCGCCCTCGGGCCGGTGAGCGTGTCGCGGAGCACCCGCACCGCCGCCCACCACGGAGCCGGGGAGTGCGCGAGCGGGGCGAAGCGGATCGGGCCGGGCTCGGTGCCGTGCAGCTCGGCGGCGGCGCGCTCGAGGTAGGCGGCGTCGAAGTGGACGAGCGCGTCGCGGTACTCGCTCGTCTCGAAGCCGAACGGGCGGCCGGAGGGGAACATCGCCGGGCGGCCGGCGACCAGGCGGTTCTCGTCGCGGCCGAGGTCGAGGCTGGCCCGGCCGTCGTTGAGCCAGAGCACCACGTAGACGCCGGTGGGCTCGACCGTGCCGCGGACCGAGCCGAGGAAGGAGGCGGCGTGCAGGCTCACCGGGCCGGGACCGGTCGACGCGTAGCGGTAGGCGAACGGGACGCGGGTGCGCTCGGCGCGGAAGCCCGACCCGTTGTAGCCGCGGGAGTAGAACGCGCGCGCCTCGTCGAGGTCGCGGCCGCGCGTCTCCGAGTGCCACACGGGCGACGGCGCGGCGAGAGAGCTCATCGCTGCATCCTCGCAGCGACCACCGACATCGCGCTCGCCGGGACGGACGGCGCGCTCAGGAGCCGAGCCCCCGGTCGAGCCAGAACAACCCGAGCGCGGCCACGTCGGAGGTGCCGACGATCGCCCCGGAGCGGACCATCGCGGCCACCTCGGCGTCGGAGAACCACTGCTGGCGCATGTCCTGCTCGGTCTCCTCGCGCTCCGGCTCGCCGTGCTCGAGGTCCTCGGCGAGGAAGACGTCGAACGCCTGCGCGACGAAGCCGTCGGCCTCGCTGAGGCGGCCGAGCGGGCGGAGCCGCCCCGCGCGCAGGCCGGTCTCCTCGCGCAGCTCGGCGCGGGCGAGCGCCTCGGCGTCCCCGCCGGGCGAGCCGTGCGGCCAGCCTCCGGACGGGAACTCCCAGGTGCGGCGGCCGATCGGGTAGCGGTACTGCTCGACCAGCCAGAAGCCGTCGCGCTCCCGCGGGACGATCAGCGCGTAGTCGGCCCGCTCGACGACGGAGTAGACGCCCTCGACGCCGCCGGGCCAGCGCACCTCGTCCTCGCGGACGCGGATCCACGGGGTCTCGTAGGCGACCCGGGTCGACAGCTGCTCCACGCGGCCGTGCTGCACGGACGGCTCCGAGAGCAGGGACTGCTCCGCGAGGGCGGGCTCATCCGGCACGGACCGCTCCGGGAACGCAGAAGCCGCGGGGTCGCTCGACTCGAGCGCCCCCGCGGCGGAGGAGGGATCAGGCACGCTTCTGGTGCTGCTCCTCGACGAGGTCGGTGTCGTCGCCCTCGTCCTCGTCGTCGATCCACTTCGAGTAGTCCGGCTCGTCCGGGTGGCTGAGCTCGCGCTCGAGCGCACTGTAATCGACCGTTGGGCTGAACGACTTCAGCTCCCGAGCGATCTTGGTGTTCTTTGCCTTCTGACGGCCGCGCCCCATGGGTGACCCCCTCACGATGACAGGCCAGACGGGCAAGAGCCGGCTGGAGAAAAAGAAGCAGACAGGAAGTATGAAATCTAGCCGGTAGTTTAGCAGACGAGGCACCGGCCCCCCTGTGCGCGAGCAGCGGAGCAGGCGGCGCCTCCTTACCGCGTGGGGAGCACCGTGGACAGTGCGCTCGATCCGCGGCCCGTCGTCGTGATCGGCGCCGGTCAGGCGGGACTCTCGGTCGCCTACTACCTCCGCCGTCTGGGCCTGCGCCCGGGGGTCGACTTCGCTCTCCTGGACCGCGGGCCGCGCGCCGGCGGTGCCTGGCAGTTCCGCTGGGAGGCGCTCCGGCTCGGCTCGGCGCACCGGGTGCACGACCTCCCCGGGATGGACCGGATCGGCCTGTCCTTCGCGACCGCCGACCGCCGCCGGCCCGCGCGCGACGTCGTCACCGAGTACTACCAGGCCTACGAGAGCGCCTACGAGCTCGCGGTGCGGCGGCCCGAGGCGGTGCGCAGCGTCAGCAGTGCGACGACGGGCGACCGGAGCGCGCCGCTCGTCGTCGAGACGGACCACGGCGTCGAGCGCGCCCGGATCCTGGTCAACGCCACCGGGACCTGGGGCTCGCCGTTCCTGCCGTACTACCCGGGCCGCGACCGCTTCGAGGGCGTGCAGATCGACACGACCGAGTACCTGCGCGCCGCCGACTTCGCCGGGCAGCAGGTGGTCGTGGTGGGCGGCGGGACGTCCGCGATCGGCTTCCTGCTCGAGCTGGAGCGGGTCGCCCGCTCGCTCACCTGGGCGACGCGCCGCCCGGTGGTCTACCAGGACGGGGAGCAGCTCGCGCTGGAGTCCGCGGTGGAGGCGGTCGCCGAGCAGGACCGCGCGGCGCGGGCCGGCCGCGCGCTGCCGAGCATCGTCGGCGGCACGGGGGTGCAGCGCACGCGACGGGTCGTGGCGGGGATCGAGCGCGGCGTGCTGCACGAGCGCGGCATGTTCTCCTCGATCGAGCCGCACGGGGTGCGCTGGCCCGACGGGTCCTACACCCGCGCCGATGCGATCATCTGGGCCACCGGGTTCCGCCCGGAGCTGCGGCACCTCGCGCCGCTCGGACTGCGCGAGCGCGAGGGCGGGGTCGCGGTCGCGGACGGCGCGTCGCTCACCGACCCCCGGGTGTTCTTCGCGGGCTACGGGCCGACGGCGTCGACGATCGGGGCGAACCGCTCGGGGCGCCGCATCGCGCGGGCGGTCGTCGCGCGGCTGTCCTGACGGCGGGCGGATCTCGATAGGGCCGCCGCATGCTGGTCGAGCAGCCCCGCAGGGGCGTATCGAGACCCGGCGTGACCGGGAGGGTGGTCTGCAGGCCCCGCGTCCTGGCGACGGTGGATCTCGATACGCCCGCTGCGCGGGCTACTCGATCAGCATGAGGCGGGGGCGGGCTGCACGATCAGCATGATCGGGGGCGGGCTCCTCGCCTCAGAGCGCGCCGTCCCAGTCGATGGGGACGACGGAGCCGCGGTAGCGGATCCCGTCGACCCGGATCGAGCCGGCGAGGGCCGGCGTGATCGGCGCGACGACGAGCGTTCCGCCGCCGGGAGCGAGGCCGAGTGCCGCGGTCAGCACCGCGATCGAGGCGGCCGCCGACCACGCCTGCGGGCGGCAGGCCGCCGGGTACGGCACGGGCGCCGCCACCTCGACCGCGGCGTCGCCGGAGTGCAGCTCGGGCATCCGGTAGCCGAAGCCCTCGGCCGCGGCGAGCAGTCCGCGGGACAGCGCGGTCGCCTCCGCGCCGAAGCCCTCGCGGGCGAGCCCGGTCACGGCGATCGCGGTGTCGTGGGCCCAGACCGAGCCGCCGTGGTACGAGAGCGGCCAGTAGCCGCCGGAGTCCGTCGACAGGGTCCGCAGCCCGTAGCCCGAGTCGAGCTCGGGCGAGCCGAGCAGCTGCGCCACGCGCGCCGCCTGCTCCGGCTGCAGGATCCCGGTGCCGAGCAGGTGCCCGATGTTGCTGGTGACGGTGTCGACCGGGCGCTTGGCCGCGTCCAGTGCGATCGCAGGGTGCCCGCCGTCGGCGTCGTCGATCCAGAAGGCGCCGGTGAAGCGGTCCTTGAGGGCGGCGGCGTACGCGCGCCACTCCGCTCCGTCGCGGCCGAAGTGCTCGAGCAGCGCCGCGCCCCCGACCGCCGCCTCGTGGGCGTAGGCCTGGACCTCGCAGAGCGCGATCGGCCCCTCGGCGAGGCTGCCGTCGATCCACTGGATCGAGTCGCCCGAGTCCTTCCAGCCCTGGTTCGCGAGGCCGTGGCCGGTGGTGTCGACGTACTCGAGGAACCCGTCGCCGTCGGAGTCGCCCTCGTCGCGGAGCCAGCGCAGCGCGGCCTCGAGTGCCGGCAGCAGCGCCTCGACCTCGTCGTCGGCGAGCCCCCAGCGCCAGGCGTCGTGCAGCAGGCAGATCCAGAGCGCGGTCGCGTCGACGGTGCCGAAGTAGAGCGGCGGCAGCGAGACGCCCTCGCCCGGGATCTCGAGGGTCGTCGAGCGCAGCTCGTGCATGATCTTGCCCGGCTGCTCGGCCGTCTCGGCGACGTGCTCGGTGCCCTGGAGCCCCGCCAGGACCCGCAGGGTGGAGCCGGCCAGCTCGGTGCCGAGCGGGAGGAGCATCCGCGCCGCCCAGATCGAGTCGCGGCCGAAGAGAGTGAAGAACCAGGGCGCGCCGGCCGCGAGGAACGGCTCGCCGGGCCGCTCGAGGGTCACCATCCGCAGGGCGTCCAGATCGTCGAGGGCCGCGCGGCACCAGGCGGCGAGCCGGGAGTCGCCGGCCTCGACGACGGCGCCCGACCACTCGGCGGGGTCGGGGGCGGCGCCGACCACGGCTGCGGAGTCGGTCATCGCGATGCTCCAGGAGACCTCGACCGACCCGCGGGCGGGGACGACCACGTCCCAGGAGAGCGTCGCTCCGGAGGAGACCGCGGCCCCGTCGGCGCGCACCTCGGCGCGGGCGCCCGCGTGCGTCCAGACGAGGGAGGAGCCGTCGACGGCGGTCTCGACGGCCGTCTCGTCGCGCAGCCCGGCCTTCACCACGTGGACGAGGGAGAAGTCGGGGTCGAGGGCGAGCTCGACGGTGGTGGCGACGGGATCGGGCAGCGCCGATTCGAGGCGGATCCGCTCCTCGAGGCCGCCGGCGGTGACCGTGCGGAGACGCACCACGCGCAGGCGCGGGTCGGCGGCGTCGTCGTCGAGGTGCCGCGCGAGGGCGGTGAAGCGGGCGGAGGAGGCTCCGTCGCGGCCGACCGCGATCGACTCGAGCGGCTCTCCGCCGACGAGCAGGCGCAGGCCCGCGAGGACGCGGACGTCGCCGTGGTAGAGCCCGTGCGCGGGCAGGGCGCCGAGCTCGCCGGCGTCGTCGCTCCAGAGCTGGGTGGGCGCCCGGAGCAGGACGACGGCGTCGTTCAGCAGGGGCTGCCGGGGCGGGCGGGGGCGGTCGTCGTGGTCGGTCGTCACGGTCGACTCCTCACTGGATCGTCGGTACAGGAGCGTACGGCCGGTTGACAGCGCCGTCGCCGCAGGTAACATTACCCAGGAATTTGATCGATCAAATAACGCAGGCCGCGGGATTTGAACGATCAAGCGGCCAGCACCGCACACCGCACACCCGTCGAGGAGGACGCATGGCACTGCCGACCGTCGAGGACGTCGCGCGCGCAGCGGGTGTCTCGCGCCAGACCGTCTCGAACGTGCTGAACAGTCCGCAGATCGTGCGGGAGAGCACCCGCGAGCGGGTGGAGAAGGCGATCGGCGATCTCAACTACCGGCCGCACGCCTCCGCCCGGCGCCTGCGCACCCGCAAGTCGGGGACGATCGGCGTCCGGATGGACCGCGTGCTCGACGGGATCTCCGGCAGCCTGCTCGACCGCTTCCTGCACGCCGTGACCGAGCAGGCCGACGCCCGCGGCATGCGGATCCTGCTCTACACGGCGGCGAGCCCCGAGGAGGAGATCGAGCGCATCGGCAAGCTCCGCGACGGCGCCGACGTCGACGCCTTCGTGCTCACCTCGACCTTCTACGGCGACCGGCGCACGGCCTGGCTGATCGAGCAGGGCGTGCCGTTCGTCACCTTCGGCCGGCCCTGGGGGCTCGACGACCAGGGCGATCCGCAGCACCTCTGGGTCGACGTCGACGGCGCCGCGGGTGTCGCGCAGGCCGCCGGCCATCTCGCCGAGGCGGGCTGCTCGCGGATCGCGTTCTTCGGCTGGCCGGCCGGCTCGGCGACCGGCGACGACCGCCGCAGCGGCTGGGAGCGGGTGATGGCGGAGCGCTTCGCCGGTGTGCCGCTGCTCGTGGCGGAGGCCGAGGACGACGTCCAGCGCGCGCGCTCCGCCGCGATCGCCTTCCTCGAGGCGAACCCCGGCGTCGACGGGCTGGTCTGCGTCTCCGACTCCCTCGCCCTCGGGGCCTCGATGGCGGCCGTCGCAGTCGGCCGGCCGAGCCTGCCGATCGTCGGCTTCGACAACACCCCGGTCGCCGGCGCCGTCGGCCTCTCCAGCGTCGAGCAGGACCTCGGCGCGGTCGCGGCCGGCGCCCTCGAGCTCCTCCTCGGCGAGCAGGGCGACGACGTCGTCCACCGCCCCCTCGCACCCGGTGAGGCCCACCGCCTCATCACGCCGCACCTCGTCGTGCGCACCCCGCTCCACCACTCCGAGAGCTGACGCCCGCCCGGCGGGCGCCCCGTTCCCCACGACTCCCTCCCGAAACCCACGAAAGGTCAGAACATGACACACAGCACCAGAACGGCACGCTGGGGTGCCGCGGTCCTCGCCGGCGGCCTCGCCCTCTCGCTCGGCGCCTGCTCGAGCGGCGGCGGCGGCGGATCGGACGACTCCGCCGGTCTCACCGTGATGATCGGCTCGTCCGGCGACGCCGAGACCACCGCCGTCACCGACGCCGTGACCGCCTGGGGCGAGGCGAACGACACCGCCGTCGACGTCGTCGCGGCCAGCGACCTCACCCAGCAGCTCGGCCAGGGCTTCTCGGGCGGCAACCCGCCCGACCTCTTCTACATGAGCTGGGACCAGTTCCAGACCTACGCCAGCAACCGCTACCTCGAGCCCTACGCGCAGGACGCGGACGACGCCGACGCCTTCTACCCGGCGCTGCGCGACGCCTTCACCTACGACGACCAGTTCTACTGCGAGCCCAAGGACTTCTCGACGCTGGGCCTCGTCATCAACACCGACCTCTGGGCAGCCGCGGGCCTCACCGACGCCGACATCCCGACCGACTGGGCCTCGCTCCGGTCCGCGGCGCAGAAGCTGACCGCGAACGGCGTGACCGGCCTCTCCTTCGGCGCCGAGTACGCCCGCATCGGCACCTTCATGAACCAGGCCGGCGGCTCGCTGCTCTCCGAGGACGGCACGACCGTCACCGCGGACACCCCCGAGAACGTCGCGGGTCTCACCGAGGTGAAGACACTGCTGAGCGACGGCGTGCTGAAGTTCCCGGCCGACCTCGACTCCGGCTGGTCCGGCGAGGCGTTCGGCAAGGGCGCGGCCGCGATGGTGATCGAGGGCCCGTGGATCAACGGCGCGCTCGAGGCCGACTACCCGGATGTGAACTACACGGTCGCCGAGCTGCCCGCGGGCCCCGGCGGGAAGTCGACCTTCACCTTCAGCAACTGCTGGGGCATCCCGGCCGGCAGCACCACCGCCGACCAGGCCGAGTCGCTCGTGTCGACGCTCACCTCGGACGAGCAGCAGCTCGCCTTCTCGGACGCGTTCGGCGTGATCCCCTCGACCGAGTCGGGCGCGGCGGAGTACGCGAGCAAGTACCCGGAGAACGCGGCCTTCGTGACCGGGAACGACTACGCCGTCAGCCCGGTCGCCTTCGCCGGCGCCGCCACCGTGATCACCGACTTCAACTCGGCCCTCGAGGGCCTGGCGTCGGGCGACCCGGAGGCGATCCTCGCGGACCTGCAGACCAACCTGCAGGACGCGCTCGACACCGCGAACGCGAAGTAGCGCGGGAATGCGCCGATGAGCACCGCCACCGCCGCGCGGAGCCGCCGCTCCGGCATCCGCGGCAACGAGGCCCGCTACGGCTGGCTCTTCACCCTCCCCGCGATCCTGGTCGTCGGCGTCTTCCTGGTCGTCCCGATCGCCCTCGCGCTCTGGGTGAGCGTCAGCAACTGGAACGGCCTGGGCTCGCCGCTGGGCCCGACCGCGCAGTTCGTCGGGACCGACAACTACCGGGCGGTGCTCGTCGACTCCGGTCTGGCGCAGAAGGACTTCGGGACGGCGATCCGCAACAACGTCTACTACGTGCTGCTCGTCGTACCGCTGCAGACCGCGCTCGCGCTGTTCCTGGCGGTGCAGGTCAACCGCCGGGTGCTGCGCGGTCGCGGCTTCTTCCGCACCGCGTTCTACTTCCCGTCGGTGACCTCGTCGATCGCGATCACCGTGATCTTCCTGTTCCTCTTCTCGGCGTCCGGCGTCGTCAACGCGGTGCTCGGCTGGTTCGGCGCCGACGGCCCGACCTGGATGGCGGATCCGACCGGGGTCCTGCACAGCCTGCTCGGCCTCGTCGGCGTCGACGGCAGCTGGTTCGCCGGCGGGGCCCCGCTGGGGCTGACCTGGTGGGACTGGCTGGCCGGCCCGTCGGTGGCGATGTGCGTGCTGATCACCATGGCGATCTTCACCACCTCGGGCACCTTCATGCTGCTGTTCCTCGCGGCGCTGCAGAACATCGGCGCCGAGATCGACGAGGCGGCGCTGATGGACGGCGCGGGTCCGCTGCGGAAGTTCTTCTCGGTGACGCTGCCGATGCTCAAGCCGACGCTGTTCACCGTGCTCACCCTCGGGCTGATCGGCACCTGGCAGGTGTTCGACCAGATCTACCTGACCGGGGGCGGCGCGCCCGGCAAGACGCTGCTCACCCCGGCGTACCTCGCCTACGAGACCTCGTTCACGGACCTGCGCTGGGGGCAGGGCGCGGCGATCGCCTTCATCCTGTTCTTCATCATCGTCGTCCTGACGCTGCTGCAGCGCGCGATCCTCCGCGAGAAGGGCGAGCCGAGCGCCCGCCGGACCCGCCGGGCCGCCCGCGCGGACGCCGCGACGACCCTCACGACGGGAGGAGTGCGATGAGCACCCTGGTCGACCCCGAGCCGCGCACCGAGGCGGAGCCGCCGCCGCAGGCGCCGCTGCCGCGCCGCCGCGTGCAGCTCGGTGCCCGGGGCCGCGCCTCGCTGATCGGCGGCTACCTGCTGCTGATCGGCCTCGCGCTGGTCTACATCTACCCGTTCCTGATCTCGGTGGCGTCGTCCTTCAAGACCGACGCCGACGCGACCTCGAACCCGCTGTCGCTGCTGCCGGCGACCTGGTCGTTCGCCTCGTACGAGCGGCTGTTCACCGACGTGCCGCTGCCGCTCTGGACGCTGAACTCGGTGATCGTCACCCTCTTCGTCACGGTCGGGCGGGTGTTCTTCGACTCGCTCGCCGGCTACGCGCTCTCGCGGCTGCGCTTCCGCGGCCGCGGGCTGCTCTTCGCGCTGTTCATCGGCGTGATGAGCGTGCCGGGCGTGGTGCTGCTGATCCCGCGGTTCCTCATCCTCAAGCAGCTCGGGCTCTACGACAGCTACGCGGGGATGATCGTGCCGCTGATCGTGGACGCTGCGGGCATCTTCATCATGAAGCAGTTCTTCGACTCGATCCCCGCCTCGATCGAGGAGGCCGCCCGGATCGACGGGGCCGGCGTCTTCCGGACCTTCCGCTCGATCGTGGTGCCGATGGCGCGGCCGGCGATCGTGACGCTGTTCATCCTGTCGTTCCAGGGGTCGTGGAACGAGTTCTCGCACTTCGTCGTCTCGCGGCAGTCGCCGGAGCTGAACACGCTGACGACCGGAGTCGCCTCGCTGGTCTCGGGTCAGCTGGGTACCGGCAATCAGTACCCGCTGCAGCTCGCGGCGGCCGTGCTGATGTCCATCCCGGTCGCGGTGCTGTTCTTCGTCTTCCAGCGGCGGATCATGAACACCACGGAGGGCGCGGAGAAGGGCTGATCGGAAGCGTCTCGATACGCCGCTGCGCGGCTACTCGACCAGCATGGAAGGGCGCGCGAGATCCTGGAACGCAGAAGGGGCGCCCCGCCGCAGCGGAGCGCCCCTTCGCCAGTGCTACTTCTTCAGGAACTCGAGGACGACGCGGTTCCACTCCTCGGCGTGGCTGACGTTGACGCCGTGCGGGGCGCCGGCGACGACGTACAGCTCGGAGCCGGGGATGGCGGCGTGCGTGCGCGCGCCGGAGCCCTCGAAGGGGACGGTGCCGTCGCCGTCGCCGTGGATGACGAGCGTCGGGACGGTGACCTTCGGCAGGTCCTCGCGGAAGTCGGTGCCGGCGAACGCGGCCATGCAGGCCAGCGCGGCGTGCTTGGACGACTGCTTCGCGAGCGAGAGCGCGTCCTGGCGCTGCGCCTCGGTGACCTTGAGCTCGCCGTTCACCGAGAAGAACTCGGTCGTGAACTGCTCGTAGAACGAGTCCTCGTCCTTGGTCAGGCCGGCGGTCATCTCGGCCGCGGCCGACTTCTCGAGCGGTCCGTCCGGGTTGTCGTCGGTCTTCATCAGGTACGGCGGCACGGCCGACGCGAAGACGACGCTGTGCAGGCGCTCGGTGCCGTACTTCGAGAAGTAGCGGGCGACCTCGCCGCCGCCCATCGAGAAGCCGACGAGCGTGACGTCCTGCAGGTCGAGCTCGGTGAGCAGCGTGTGCAGGTCCTCGGTGAGGGTGTCGTAGGTGTAGCCGGTGAGCGGCTTGTCGCTGCGACCGAAGCCGCGGCGGTCGTAGGTGATGACGCGGAAGCCGGCCTGCGAGAACGCGGGGACCTGCTCGCTCCAGGACTCGCCCGAGAGGGGCCAGCCGTGGATCAGGACGACCGGGCGACCCGAGCCGCCGGTGTCGTCGACGTGGAGGTCCGTGTCCTTGAAGAGGCCGTGGTGGGCGGTGATCTCTGCCATGAGTCGTGCTCCTTCCGGCGCCGCGGATCGGCGTCGATTGTCTGTTCGAAGGAGTCTGCTCACACGGATGGGGAGGACGCCCTGAGGGGAGGGGCCCTTGACAGCCCCTCCCGACGGGCCTAGGGACGGGCCTCAGCCGAGCGCGTCGACGGCGGCGAGGATCTCGTCGGTCTCGGTGCGCGTCGTGTAGTCGACGTGCACGTCGGCGAAGCGGACCACGCCGGCGGCGTCGAGCACCAGGACGGTCGGGAACGGGATCGCCGGGGTGTCGTCCGCGTTCGAGTCCTTCACCGCGAAGCCGAGGGCGGTGTGCGCCTCGATCGCCGCGTCGCTGGGCGCGGTGACGATGCCGAGCTCGGTCGCGAGTGCGTTGCCCGGGTCGGTGACGACGGTGAAGCCGAGCTCGCCGCCCAGCGCGGCCGAGGCGTCGGGCGTCTCCGGGCTCACGGCGACGAAGGCGACGCCGCGGCTCGCCAGCTCGGGGGCGAGGGTCGCGTCGTAGTGGCGCAGCGTGATGTTGCAGTACGGGCACCAGGCGCCGCGGTAGAAGACGAGGACGGCCGGGCCGTCGCCGAGGAGGGAGGCGAGCTCGACGCTCTCGCCGTCCTCGGTGCGGACGCTCGCGCCCGGCAGGCGGTCGCCGGCCGCGACGGCGCCGGCGGGGACGCCGCTCTCGACGAGGTCGGCCTGCTCGCCCGCGAAGACCGCGGCGAGCTCGTCGCCGATGGTCTCGGTGAAGCCGGTGGTGAAGTCGGCGGTCTGCGCGCCGATCGTCGCGGTGGTCTGCTCGGTGGGCATCGTCGTCTCCGTCCGGGCGGCCGGGGGTCGGACGCTCCGGCGCGATCGTAGGGGCGCGGACTCCGAGCGGACCTGGGCGACGTCACGGTTCGTCATGGAGAGTCCCGGGCACAGAGGAAGACGCCGTCCCGGATCGCGAATCGCGACCGGGACGGCGTCCGTGCTCCCACGAGAGAGCGGGGGAGGTGCTGCTGCGGACTACTGGAATCCGCCGCCGCGGTCCTCCGGGTCCTCGACGGGGTCGGAGTCGGGGGCGTCGAGTGCGTAGGTCACATGGACCGACTCGCCGACCTCCTTGGCCGAGACGGACGTGTAGACGAGGTGCGTCTCCTGGCCGTCGACGGCGGCGTAGACGTCGACCGACTTCTCGTAGCCGCCCTCGGTGCTGACACGGGTCTCGGTCTGGCCGTCGAACGGCCCGCCCTGGAAGAAGGCGAGGTAGCTCTCGCCCTCGGAGAGTTCGCGGATGTCGTTGCTCATGGGACAGGTCTACCACTCGGCGTCGGGCGTCCGCCGGGCGGCCCTCCGTTCGCGGCCCCCGCGGGGCGGCGAGAACGTAGGATGACGGGGATGACGATCGGACGCCGCCTCTTCCTCTCGGGAGCCGCCTCGGGCGCCGGTCTCCTGGCCCTCGCGGCCTGCACTCCACCGCGGCCGACCCCGACCCGCACCGTCACCGAGGCGCCGGTGCCCACGCCGAGCACCACCGCCGTGCCGACGCCGGCCGCCTTCGTCCGCTCGGACTGGGCCGCCGATCCGTACGCGCTCGGCGCCGTCTCCTACCTCGCCGTCGGGGCGACCCCCGAGCACCGGGACGACCTGGCCGGGAACGTCCTCGACCGCCTGTTCTTCGCCGGCGAGGCCACCGACTCCGACGAGCCGGGGACTCTGCAGGGCGCCTGGAACTCGGGCGTCCGCGCGGCCGGCGAGATCGCCGCGATCGCCGAGGAGGGCGAGCGCATCGCGATCATCGGCGCCGGGCTCGCGGGGGCCGTCGCCGCCCGCCGGCTCGTCGACGCCGGCTACGACGTCGCCCTGGTCGAGGCGCGGGACCGCGTCGGCGGCCGCATCGCCACGAGCACCCCCGACGGCTGGCCGATCGCGGTCGACACCGGCGCCTGGGCGCTCACGGGCGCCGGCCCGGCCCTGCGCGAGAGCGTCCTCGACGCCGGGATCACCACCTCCGTCGTCGATCTCGCCACGATCCGCTCGAGCACCGACGCCGGCGAGCAGCCGGACGTCGGGGACACCGCCGCGAACGCGCTCACCCGTGCCCTCGAGTGGGCGTCCGAGCAGCCGACCGACGTGTCGCTCGCGGACGCTCTCGCCGGCTCGGGTGCTCCCGACCCGGCGGCCGTGGAGCCCGGCAGCGGGGACGGAGACGCCGCCCGCGTCGCCGCGTTCCTCGCGGGCGGCCCCGCGCTGCGCACCGGCGCCGCGCCCGCCGAGCTCTCGGCCTGGTACGGGCTGGGCGACGCCTCGGCCGCCAGCACCGCCGAGGACGTCGCCGACGCGACCGACGAGGCGTCGGCGGTCGTCACCGACGGCCTGGCGCCCCTCGTCGAGACGCTGCTGACCGATGTCGAGGTCTCGCTCCGCGCGGCCGTCAGCGGCATCGGCTACACCGAGACCGGTGCGAGCATCCGCCTCGCGACGGGGGAGTCGTTCACCGCCGACCGCGTCCTGGTCACCGTGCCGATCGGGGTGCTGCAGAGCGAGGCGATCGCGTTCGACCCGCCGCTGCCGTTCGCGCACCGCACGGCGATCGCGTCGCTCGGCTCCGGTGTCGTCGACACGCTCTGGCTCCGCTTCGACGAGCCCTTCTGGGACACGGACGCGGCCCTGCCCGCGCGCTGGTCGCTGGTCGGCTCCGCGGCGGGCATCACCGAGTGGCTGAACCTCGAGCCGACGACCGGCGAGCCGGTGCTCGTCGGGCTGGTCGGCGCCGATCAGGCGCTGTCGCTGCAGTCGCTCAGCGACGACGAGCTGCTCGTCGTCGCGCAGGCGGCGCTCACGCCGTTCGCCGTCGCCGCCGGCTGAGCCGCTCGCGCAGCCGGGCGAGCGGGCCGCGCCACTCCGCCGCCCGCGCGGCCCCGAGCGGCCGGACGCGGCTGAGCGCGAGCAGGAAGGCGGCGATGCCCGAGATCAGGCCGAGCACGATCACGTCGTAGACGACGAACATGACCGGGCCGTCGACCTGGGCCGGATCGAGGAAGAAGTAGGGGTACCAGCCGATCAGCGCGCCGCGGACCAGCGTGATCACGCCCCAGACGATCGGGAAGCCGAGGACGGTGAGCGTCCCTCGCCAGGCGACGGGACGGCGGCCGGGGGCGAGGAGCCAGTCGAGCAGCGCGAGCGTCGGGATGACGAAGTGCAGCAGCGCGCTCGACCACGGCACGTCGACGCGGACGCCGCGGTTGTTCGCCTCCACGGCGATCAGCCCGAAGACGATGCCGGAGACGACCATGTAGGTGAGGACGAGCGCGCGCAGCGTGCTGAGCCAGCGCGGCTCGCGCTCGCGGGCGAGGGCGACGATCCCGGACAGGCCCAGGACGACGACGCCGGCCATGTTCGACTGCGTGGTGAAGTAGGCGAAGAAGTTGTCGATCTGGAACAGCCGGAAGCCGAGGGTGTAGAGGAAGTCGCCGACGAGCCCGACGGCCCCCAGCCCCGCGAGCGCGAGACGGAGGATCGCGAACGCCTTCCGCACACCCGCTCCGATCCGTCGCCATGACCGGCCCGGAGGGCCGGACGTCCGGACGATTCTACGGTCGCGGCGCTCGGAGCTCCCCGGGGGCGGACGGGACGCCGGGCGCCCGCGCTCGCCGGAGCGGCCTGCGCACGGGATACCGTGCACTATGCCGTTCACGCCGAGCCACGCCGTCGTCGCTCTGGCGTTCACCAACAGCCGCATCCCCGCCGCCGCGGTCGCGATCGGCGCGATGGCTCCGGACATCGGCCTCTACCTCCCGCTGCGCTGGGCTCGCGACGCGACGCACTCGATGCCGGGGGTCGTGACGGTCGACCTCGCCGTCGGCGCCGTCGGCCTCCTGCTCTGGCTGGTGCTGCTCCAGCCCGCCTGGCGCGACCTCGCGCCGTGGATCGTGCGCGTGCGTCTCCGCCCGCCCGCCGCACCGCCGCGCTCGGCGCGCGCCCGGACCGCGGCGATCGTGCTGGCGGCCGTCGGGCTCGTGATCGGCGCGGCGTCGCATGTGCTCTGGGACGCGTTCACCCACGACGGCGGCCCGTTCGTGGCGGCCCTGCCGTTCCTCCGCGACGAGTTCGGTCCGTTCCCGGGCTACAAGTGGGCGCAGTACGGGAGCGGGGTGCTCGGTCTCGTCGGGCTCGGGATCGGCGCCGTCGTCTGGTACGTCGCGCGGCGCCCGCACCCCGTCGCCGACGACCACCGCGGGCCCGCCCGGGTCGCCGCGTGGACGGCCGTCCTCGCTGCGCTGGTCGTCCCGGCCGGCGTCGTGCTCGCGGGCTCCGGGCTCGACCCGCTCGAGGAGGCGTACCGCTCCTTCGTCGTCGACGCGGCGATCCTCGCCGTCGTCTGGACGACCGCCGCCGTGGTCGGGGTGGCCCTGCTCTGGCACCTCGCGCTCGGCGTCGCACCACGCCAGGGGGTGGATGCGGATCCGTCGTGAGGAGGATGCGCATCTGCATAGCCCGCCGATAGCGTCGGTGACGGCCCGTTGGGGCGGGCCGCCTTCGGGGGAAGGCACAAGGGGAAATCGAGGGCCCGCGGCGAGTCGCTGCGGGCCCTCTACCTGTCTTCGGACGCGGCCCCGGACGATCACGCCGCTTCGACGCGCCCGGCACATGCTGGTCGAGTAGTCCCGCAGGGGCGTATCGAGACCCACCGTCGTCGGAAGGGCGGGTCTGCAGACTCGACCTCTGACGCTGGTGGATCTCGATGCGCCCGCTGCGCGGGCTGCTCGATCAGCGTGGTGGCTAGCGGCGCTTGCCGCCGCCCTTGCCGGCGGGCCTCTTCGGGCGGGTGGCCGCCGCGGTGCGCGAGCCGCTGCGCGGGGCGCCCTCGCCGGCGGCGCCCTTGGGCAGGACGGAGGCGGGCGGGATGGGGCGGCGGGTGACGGGGCGCACGGGCTCGCCGCGGCGCGACTGGCCGGGGATCGGGCGCGAGCGGCGGCCGTAGATCAGCTCGGAGGAGTCGAGCAGCCACGGCACCAGCGCGACGGTGACGCCGTGCACGAGCAGCAGCTTCTGGCGGATCCGGCGCGACTTGTGGTTGTGCAGGAATCCCTCCCACCAGTGCCCGACGATGTACTGCGGCATGTAGACGGTGATGATCTCGGAGCCGTGCTCGAGGCGGTGCGCCTTGATGTACTTGATCAGCGGGTACGAGATGTCGCGGTACGGCGAGGCGATGCAGCGCAGCGGTATCTCGATGTCCATCCGGGCCCAGTCGGCCTTGAGCTGGGCGGTCTGCGCGTCGTCGATCGACGAGTGCACCGCCTCCAGCGACTCGTGCCGGGCGGCGATGGCGTAGTCGAGCGCCTTGAGGGTCGGCTTGTTCATCCGGCCGACGAGGACGACCGCGTGGTCGCCGTTGGCGCCGAAGGTCGTGGTCGGGTCGACCTCGATCTCCTTCTCGACGTCGCGGTAGTAGCGGTAGACGCCGGCCATCAGCACGCCGAGGATCGGCATCACCAGGTAGACGAGCCACGCGCCGTGGGTGAACTTCGTGATCGTGACGACGACGAGCACGGCGAAGGTGAGCGTGGCGCCGAAGAGGTTGATCGCGAGGCTGGTCTTGACGGTGCGCGAGCCCTCGCCGTTCTTGATCATCCGGATCCAGTGCTTCACCATGCCCGACTGCCCGAGGGTGAAGGAGACGAAGACGCCGATGATGTAGAGCTGCACGAGGCTCGTCAGCGACGCCTGGTAGACGAGCAGGATGATCGCCGCGACGAGCGCCAGGATGATGACGCCGTTGGAGTAGATGAGGCGGTCGCCGCGGGTGTTCAGCGACTTCGGCGCGTATCCGTCGCGGGCGAGGACGGACCCCAGCAGCGGGAAGCCGTTGAACGCGGTGTTCGCCGCGAGGAGCAGGACGGCGGCGGTGGCGGCCTGGATCACGAAGAAGAGGATCGTGTTGTTGCCGAAGGTGGCGGCCGCGACCTGCGCGATCACGGAGCGCTGCGGCGTGGTCGCGCAGTCGGCGAAGCCGACGAGGTGGCAGGCGTTCTCGGCGTAGTGCACGTTCGAGAGCAGGGCGAGGGCGGTGAGTCCGACGAAGAGGACGATCGCGATCGTGCCCATCGCGACGAGCGTGCGCTGCGCGTTCTTGACCTTCGGGACGCGGAAGGCGGGCACGCCGTTCGAGATCGCCTCGACGCCGGTGAGGGCGGCGCAGCCGCTCGCGAACGAGCGCAGCAGCAGGAGGACGACCGCGGCCTGGGTGAGCTGCTCGCCCTGCACGGTGAAGCCGGCCGACTCCGCCACGGGAGCGTCGCCGAACGCCGCGCGGCCGAGCCCGACGACGACCATCACGAAGACGCTCGCGACGAAGAGGTAGGTGGGGACGGCGAAGGCCTTGCTCGACTCCGAGACGCCGCGGAGGTTCACGGCGGCCAGGAGGATCACGAAGAGGATCGCGAGCTCGACCCGGAGCGGCGCGAGCGCGGGGATCGCCGAGATGATGTTGTCGACGCCGGAGGCGACCGAGACCGCGACGGTGAGCACGTAGTCGACCAGGAGGGCCGCGGCGACCGTCAGCCCGGCCGTCTCGCCGAGGTTGGTGCGGGCGACCTCGTAGTCGCCGCCGCCCGAGGGGTAGGCCTTGATCAGCTGGCGGTAGCTGAGGACGACGACGACCAGCAGCACGACGACGCAGCCGGCCACCCAGGGCGCGAAGGTGAGGAAGGAGAGCCCGCCGAGCAGCAGGATCATCAGCAGCTCCTGCGGCGCGTAGGCCACGGAGGAGAGCGGGTCGCTGGCGAAGATCGGGAGGGCGAGGCGCTTCTGCAGCAGCTGGCCCTCGAGCTTGTCGCTGGAGAGCGGTTCGCCGATGAAGAAGTGCTTCGCAGTGCGGAGCTCGTTGGCGTCGGCGTCGTCCGCACCGGCGGGGGACGCCTTCGCGCCCGAAGGGGGGCCCTCGTGTGTCACGAGCGACGACACTACTCCGAGACCGGGGGCAGTCAAGCCACCGGGACGTCGGCCGCGAGAGCGCTGAACCCGCGCTGTGACCGGGCATTTCCGCACCTGTCGCGCAAGGCCTCCACGAGAGGTCACCATCTGTGGGACAGGGGGTCAAATCACCCTCGAACTGGGGCCACTCTCGACGCTGTGAAATCACCCGAAGTCTGTTGAAGTCGAAGACAGGTCACTCCGATGGGGGGAGCCGACGGGTTCTGCCCGCCGACGCTCGGAGGGACCTGCACCGTTCCGCCGCCTCCCGGCCTCTGACCCGAGCCCCGCTGCAGCGGCGCGGGCGCTCGCTCGGAGTGCCTGCGTCGACCCGCCCGCACCACGACAGGTCGGCCGAGACGCCGACAGAATCGACGGAACCCGTGTCCACTTCCCGCACCGCCGCGCCGCCGGCCCGCTCGCGCCTCTGGCGCGCAGCCGGCCTGGCCACCGCGCTCGCCGTGACCGCCGGCATCGCCCTCGCGGGCTCCGCCCCCGCCCAGGCCGCCACCACCGGCCGCTACCTCGTGTCGGTCGACTCGAGCTCGATCTCGGAGCAGGTCGTCGCCGCGCTCGGCGTCGCCGACGACGTGCAGTTCGAGGGCGGCGTCGCGGGCTTCACCGCCGACCTGACCGACCGCCAGAAGGCCGTGCTCGAGGCCGACTCGCGCGTCCTCGGCGTCGTCTCCGCCGACCAGGTCGTCGACGGCCAGGCGCAGACCACCCCCTCGCACGTGCTCACCGCGGAGGCCGACAAGGCCCCGGTGCGCGCGGGCGACGGAGTGACGAACTACACCGGCCCGGCCGTCGCGGTCATCGACTCCGGCGTCAGCTCGCACCCCGACTACAACCTGAAGGAGCAGATCAACTGCTTCGGCTCGGGCACCGCCGCCGACGCCAACGGCCACGGCACCGGCGTCTCGGGCTACATGGCCGCGCTCGACAATGGCTCCGGCTCGGTCGGCATCGCCCCCGGCGCTCCGATCTACTCGGTCCGCGCGCTCGACGCGAACAACCGCGGCACCACCGGCACCCTGATGTGCGCCCTCGACTGGGTGTCCGCGAACGCCGCGAAGTACAACATCAAGGTCGTCAACATGTCGCTCGCCACCTACGGCACCGACGACGGCAACTGCGGCCGCTCGAACGGCGACGTGATCCACCAGGCGATCTGCGACCTCGAGGCCAAGGGCATCGTCTCCGTCGGCTCCGCGGGCAACACCTCCGAGGACCTCGCAGGCTGGATCCCGGCCGCCTACGACGAGGTGCTCGCCGTGACCAACATGGCCAACTACGACGGCAAGCCCGGCGGACTCGGCACGGCGCCCTGCGGCGTCCAGACCAAGGACGACGCGGTCTCGACCAACAGCAACTTCGCCGTCTCGGCCGCCGACCAGAAGCACACCATCGCCGCCCCCGGCATGTGCCCGTACACCACCAAGAAGGGTGGGGCGTACGCCTACATCCAGTCGGGCACCAGCATGGCGGCCGCCGGCACCAGCGGCGTCGTCCTCGACTGCATGAGCTCCGGTGGATCCTGCGCGGGCAAGAGCCCGGCCCAGGTCCGCGCCCAGGTCATCGCCCAGGCGAAGGCGGCGACCGAGCGCGGCCGCACCTTCCAGGGCGACCCGACCCGCCCCGTCGCCGGCCGCTACTTCGGCTACGCCGTGAGCACCATCCCCGTCGGCACCGTTCCGACGCCGGACCCGACGCCCACCGCCACGCCGACCGCGACGCCCACGGCCACCCCGACGGCGACGCCGACCGCGACTCCGACGGCCACGCCCACGGCTACCCCCACGTCGACTCCGAAGCCGACCGCCACGCCGACGCCGACCGCGACGCCGACCACCCCTCCGGCGGCCGACACGCAGAAGCCGACGGTGAGCATCACCTCGCCCTCGACCAACACCACGGTCGTCGGCTCGATCCGGCTCGTGGCCTCGGCCAGCGACAACGTCGGAGTGACGGCCGTCGCGTTCTACGCCGGCGGCACGAAGCTCGGCAACGGCGTGAAGCAGTCGAACGGGACGTGGACGCTGTCCGCCAACTCGACGTCCTACCCGAACGCCAGCTACCAGGTGACGGCCAAGGCCCAGGACAAGGCCGGCAACGTGACCACCAGCTCGGCGATCACGCTGCGCGTCGCGAACTGAGCTCCGCGCACTGAGTGAGGGGGTCCCGCCTGACGGCGGGGCCCCCTCGTCGTTCCCGGGGCATCCCTGCTGATCGAACGGCCCGCAGGGCGGCGCACCCCTGCTGATCGAGCAGCCCGCAGGGCGCATCGAGATCCCGGGTCAGGGGCCGGTGGCGGCGCCGATCAGGCGGGTGAGGGCGTCGCGGACGGCGGTCAGCTCGTCGAGGGGGAGGTCGAGGCGCTCGACGATCCGCGGGGGGACCTGGAGTGCGCGCTCGCGGAGCGCGGCTCCGGACGGGGTGAGCGCGACGTCGAGGCGGCGCTCGTCCTCGGTGCTGCGGGCGCGCGTGACGCAGCCGGTCGCCTCGAGGCGCTTCACCAGGGGGCTGAGGGTGGCCGGCTCGAGGTGCAGGGCGGCGCCGAGGTCGGCGAGCGAGCGGGGGGCGCGCTCCCAGAGCGCGAGCATCACCAGGTACTGCGGGTGGGTGAGCCCGAGCGGCTCGAGGACGGGGCGGTAGAGGCCGATGACGGTCCGCGCGGCCACGGCGAGCGAGAAGCAGACCTGGTTCTGCAGGGCGAGCGGATCGATGTCCTGGGGATCGCTGTCCACGGAGTCGGCCTCCCTTTCCCATCGCGCACTGATGATTAGTACACTAAGCATATGGCGAAGCCGACCCGATCCCTCTACCAGCGCTTCAACGCGCGGCTCTTCCCCTGGCTCGGCCCGCCGCCGCTCGGGCCCTACGACCAGCCCGAGCCCGAGGCTCCCGCCGGCCGGGCCTGCCCGCTCTGCGGCCGCCTGATGTCGGAGCACGTGATCGACCGCAGCGGCCCGCGCACGCAGCTCTACTGCCCGGACGCCGTCGCCGAGGGGGACGCCGGCACCGTCGCCTGACGGCCCGATCGGCCCCTCCGGAGTCGCATGTCCCCTTTCGGGGGCCACGGGGTCGCGCCGCCGGGGGCGGATGATGAGCGCATGTCCCGTCTGCGCTCCGACTCCGCCCGTGCCGTCCAGTTCTCCCGCTTCGGCGGCGTGGACGTGCTCGAGATCGCGGACATCGCGCGACCTCAGCCCGGGCCGGGGGAGGTGCTGGTCGAGGTCCTCGCGGCCGGTGTGAACCACATGGAGGCGTTCATCCGGCAGGGGATGTTCGACTCCGACCACTCCGCCGCCTTCCCGATGCGCCAGGGCACCGACTTCTCCGGCATCGTCGTCGGCCTCGGCGAGGGTGTGCGCGACATCAAGCTGCGCACCGACGTCGTCGGGCACGCGCTGGTCGGCTCGCACGCCACGCACATCGTCGTCCCGCGCCAGAACCTCGTCGCCAAGCCCGCCTCGGTGAGCTGGGAGGTCGGGGGCGCGCTGTTCCTCGCCGGCGTCACCGCCTGGCGCGCGATCGAGGCCATGCACATCGGGCCGGACGACACCGTCGTCGTCTCGGCGGCGGCGGGCGGCGTCGGGAGCATGGAGATCCAGCTGGCGAAGCTGCGCGGCGCGACCGTGCTCGGCACCTGCGGCGAGCGCAACTTCGACTACCTCCGCCAGATCGGCGTGAAGCCGATCGTCTACGGCGACGGCATCGTCGACCGCATCCGCGCGGCCGCTCCGAACGGCGTGACCGTCTTCCTCGACAACTTCGGCGGCGACAACGCGGAGCTCGCCGCGGACCTCGGCATCGAGCCGGGCCGCTTCCACTCCAGCGACGACCGCAAGGAGATCGAGCTGCGCGCCGTGTGGCCCGACGCCGAGACCGCGCGCCGGGACACCGAGATCCTCGGCGAGCTGGTCGCGCTCGTCCGCGACCAGAAGCTGCGGGTGCTGGTCTCGGGCTTCTACCCCTACGGCTTCGTGCAGGACGCCTTCGACGACCTGGAGAAGCGGCACTCGCGCGGCAAGATCGTGCTCGGGATGAACCCCGTCGACGCCGGGCGCGTGACCAAGGCCCGCGACATCCACGAGGCCGGTGCCTAGGGTCGGCGCTCGGGCCTAGGCTCGGCTCTCGGGAGGGAGCCGCGTGGAGGAACCGGTCGTCGCCATCATCTGGATCGTCTCGTTCGTGGTCGTCACCGTGCTGGTGACGGGGCTGTCGGGCAGGGCGGGCTGGTCGGCTCCCGTGGCGCTGGTCGCCGTCGGCGCGCTGGCCTCCTTCGTCCCCGGGATCCCCGAGGTCGTGGTCGAGCCGGACGTCGTCCTCTACGGCATCCTGCCGCCGCTGCTCTACGCGGCGGCGATCCGCACCTCGGTGCTGGACGTCCGCGCCCGCGGCGACAGCATCCTGCTGCTCTCGGTCGGGCTCGTGGTCTTCACGGTGCTGGTGGTCGGCGCGGTCGCCTGGGCGGTGGTGCCCGCGATCTCGATCGCCGCGGCCCTCGCCTTCGGCGCGATCGTGGCGCCGACCGACGCCGTGGCGGTGACGGCCATCGCCGGGCGGCTGCGGCTGCCGCGGCGGATGCTGACGGTGCTCGAGGGCGAGAGCCTGCTCAACGACGCGACCGCGCTGGTGGCGCTGAACGCGTCGCTGCTCGCGATCGTCAGCACGGTGACACCGGGCGGGATCGCGCTCGACTTCGTGCTGGCGGTGGTGGTCGGCGCGGGCGTCGGCCTGCTGGTGGCGTTCGTGCTGGGCGTCGTGCGCAAGCAGGTGTCCTCCTCCGTGCTCGACACGAGCCTCTCGCTGGTGACGCCGTACGTCGCGTTCATCCCGGCGCAGCTGCTGCACGGCTCGGGGGTGCTCGCGGTGGTGGTCGCGGGGCTGTTCCTCGGCTTCCGCGCGCCGGTGATCCAGTCGGCCCAGGCGCGGATCGCGGAGTCGCTGAACTGGCGCACGATCCAGTTCCTGCTCGAGAACGCGGTCTTCCTCTTCATCGGGCTGAGCCTGTCCTCGGTGGTCGCGGCGACCGCCGACTCGGACATCGGCGTCTGGCAGGGGATCGGCATCAGCGCGGCGCTGCTCGCGGCGCTGATCGTCAGCCGGGTGCTCTGGATGTGCATGACCACCGTGCTCTTCCGGCACGGTCCGCGACGGCTGCAGCAGCGCGGCTGGACCTGGCCGACGGCGCTCGGGGTGTCGTTCGCGGGGATCCGCGGGGTCGTCACGCTCGCCGCGGCGTTCCTGCTGCCGGAGGAGACGCCGCAGCGGGCGTTCCTGCAGTTCCTGGCGTTCGTGGTGGTGGCGGGGACGCTCGTCGAGGGGCTCGCGCTGCCGCGGGTGGTGCGGCTGCTCAGGCTGCCGCCGCCGAACGAGCAGCAGGAGCACGTGGAGAAGCAGATGCTGCTGGCCGAGGCGCAGACGGCCGGCCTCGCCCGGCTCGACCAGGAGCCTCAGGACGGCGTCGAGGAGCGGGTGCTCGACCGGCTGCGGCGGAACGCGGTGTTCCTCGCGGACGCGCTGGAGAATCCGCCGGCGGGGGAGGACGCGGAGCCGCTCACCCACTCCTACAACCGGCTGCGCCGCGTGATGATCGCGGCCGAGCGCGAGGCGGTGCTGAAGGCGCGCGCCGAGGGGCGCTACCAGGAGCCGGCGGTGCGCAGCGCGCTGGCGTTCCTCGACGTGGAGGAGGAGGCGCTGGCGGTGGGGCGGCAGTAGCCGCCCGCGTCGCCTGGAGGACGGGGTGGAAATCCTATAGGATCGATGGGTCCGGCCGGAGGGCCGGCGCACTCGATGATGAGGAGCCGACGAGCATGACCCGTCTCTGGAACGAACCCGCCGCTTTCGCCGACGACATGGTCGACGGCTTCGTCCGCGCCAACGGCCGCTGGGTCCGCAAGGTCGTCGGCGGCGTGTCCCGCTCGACCCGCTCCGAGGAGCCCGAGGTCGCGGTCGTCATCGGCGGCGGCTCCGGGCACTACCCCGCCTTCGCCGGACTGGTCGGCCCCGGCCTCGCCCACGGCGCCGCGATGGGCAACCTCTTCGCCTCGCCCTCGGCGCACCAGGTCGAGTCGGTGATCCGTGCGAGCGAGCAGGGCCGCGGCGTGCTGCTCAGCTACGGCAACTACGCCGGCGACGTGCTGCACTTCACCGCCGCGCAGGACGCGGTGCGGGCCGACGGCATCGACTGCCGCACCGTCACCGTGACCGACGACGTCTTCAGCGCGAAGCCCGAGGAGGCGCACAAGCGCCGCGGGATCGCGGGCGACCTCACCGTCTTCAAGGTGGCGGGAGCGGCCGCCGCCGCGGGCTACTCGATCGACGACGTGGAGCGCGTGGCCGTGCTGGGCAACGCGCGCACCCGCTCCCTCGGCGTCGCCTTCACCGGCTGCACGCTGCCCGGCGCGGAGGAGCCGCTGTTCTCGGTCCCCGAGGGCCGGATGGCGGTCGGGCTCGGCATCCACGGCGAGCCCGGGATCGACGAGGTCGACATCCCCAGTGCCGCGGAGCTCGCCGAGCTGTTCGTCACGCACCTGCTCGCCGACGCCGAGATCCCCGAGGGCGTCAGCGTCGACGGCGCCCGCGTGGTCCCCGTGCTGAACGGCCTCGGCTCGGTGAAGAGCGAGGAGCTGTTCGTCGTCTTCAGCACGATCGCGGACCTGCTCGAGGCGCGCGGGATCACCCTCGTCGACCCGCAGGTGGGCGAGTTCTGCACCAGCTTCGACATGGCCGGCGTCTCGCTGACGCTGTTCTGGGTCGACGAGGAGCTCGAGACGCTCTGGTCGGCGCCGAGCGACACCCCGGCCTTCCGCACCGGCGCGGTCGACGGCGGCGCACTGGTGACCGTGACCGCGACGCAGGCCGAGGAGGTCGCCGAGGAGATCGGCGAGTCCTCCGAGGAGTCGCGTGCCGCCGCCGTGCGGGTGTACGACGCGCTGGGCGCGATCCGCGACGTGATCGATGCGAACGCCGACGAGCTCGGCCGCCTCGACGCGATCGCGGGCGACGGCGACCACGGCATCGGCATGCAGCGCGGGGCGCGGGCCGCCGCGCAGGAGGCGGCCGGCGTGCTCGAGCGCGGAGCGGGGGCGCAGACGCTGCTCACCCGGGCCGGCGACGCCTGGTCGGACCGGGCGGGCGGGACCTCCGGAGCGCTCTGGGGTGTCATCCTCCGCAGCGTCGGCGGGGCGCTCGGCGACGACCGCGCCGTGAGCGCGCGCGAGGTGAGCGCGGGAGTGACCGCCGCCTCCGACGCCGTCCGCGGCTACGGGAAGGCGAGCGTCGGCGACAAGACGATGGTCGACGCGCTGGTGCCGTTCGCCGAGACGCTCGCGGAGCGGGCCGGCGCGGGCGACGCGCTGGCGGACGCCTGGGGCGCCGCGGCCATCGCCGCGCGCTCGGCCGCCGACGCCACCTCGGACCTGATGCCCGGCCTCGGCCGCGCGCGCTCGCACGGCGAGAAGTCGCTCGGCACGCCCGACCCCGGTGCGGTCTCGTTCGCGCTGATCGTCGAGGCGATCGCACCGCAGCTCGGTGCCGCATCCGGCACCGCATCGTCCACGACCGCACCGTCCAGCAACGAAGGAGAGACAGCATGAGCACCACCTGGAGGATCGTCGTCGGATCGGACGACGCCGGCTACGACTACAAGGAGATCCTGAAGCGCGACCTCGAGGCCGACGACCGGGTGGTCTCGGTCGTCGACGTCGGCGTGGACGCGGAGTCGCACACGCCGTACCCGAGCGTCGCGATCGCGGCGGCCGAGCTGGTCGCCCGCGGCGAGGCCGACCGGGCGCTGCTGATCTGCGGCACCGGCCTGGGCGTCGCGATCGCGGCGAACAAGGTCGAGGGGATCCGCGCCGTGACGGCGCACGACTCCTTCTCGGTGGAGCGCGGCGTGCTCTCGAACGACGCGCAGGTGCTCTGCATGGGGCAGCGCGTCGTCGGCATCGAGGTCGCCCGGCGGAACGTGCGCGAGTGGCTCGGCTACGTCTTCGACGAGTCGAGCGCTTCTGCCGCGAAGGTGGAGGAGATCGTCGCGTACGAGCGCTCGGGAGCGACTGCGTAAGCTGAGCCGACCCCTTCACCGAGCGGCACCGGACCGGTGCCGCACCGATCCGCGAGGCTGTGATGACCGACCCCGTGTTCCGCCTCACCGGCGCGGAGTCGATCGAGCGGCGCGGGCTGCGCGACCACGTCTACGACCGCGTTCTCGATGTGCTGCTCGGCCCGGACATCGAGCCGGGCATGCGCCTCTCGATCGACGCGGTGGCGCGCGAGCTCGGCGTCTCGCCGACGCCGGTGCGCGAGGCGCTCGTGCAGCTCGAGCGCACGGGCCTCGTCACCCGGGTGGCCAACAAGGGCTACCGGGTGGCGCCGCCGCTCGCCGACGACCAGCTGGACGCGCTCTTCGACGCGCGGCTGGTGCTCGAGAGCGGCGCGGCCGCCCTCGCCTCGGCGCACGAGGCGGCGCTGGTGCCGCGGCTGCAGGAGGCGCTCGCCGCGCACGAGGCGATGACCGTCGTCGTGCGCGCGGCCTCGACCGAGGGCGAGCTGCCGGTGGCGCTGCTGCGCGAGTACTTCGCGGTGGACTGGAACTTCCACCACCTGATCTTCGAGGGCACGCACAACCCGTTCCTGATCGACATGTCCGAGGCGATCTCGACGCGCGTGCACCGCATGCGCCAGACCGTGCAGACGGGCGTCAGCGACGCGGACGACGCCGTGGTGGAGCACCGGGCGATCGTCGACGCGTTCGCGGCCGGCCCCGAATCGGCTGCGGCGGCGATGCGCGTGCACATCGAGCGGGTGCGCGAGCGCTCGCGCCGCGACTCCGTCCGCGCGCGCTAGCCGGCGCGCGGCCGAGCTCCGGCTCGCGGAACCGGCCCCGGCTCGCGGAATCCGCCTCGGCTCGCGGAACCGGGCGATCCCCGCGTGCCGGAGGTCGTCTCGCGTGCCGAAGTCGGCCCGACGGTGCGCTGTCAGAGCGCGAGGTGTGCGCGAGTGCGGCGACCCATGCTGGTCGAGCAGCCGCGGAGCGGCGTATCGAGACCGACGTCGTGCAGGGGGGTGGATCTCGATGTGCCCGCTGCGCGGGCTGCTCGATCAGCATGGATGGCCGCTGCGCCGGTCGCTCGATCAGCATGGGTGCCCGCTGCGCGGGCTGCGCGGGCTGCTCGGGCGGCGGACGACGGAGGGCCCGGCCGCGCGGTGCGGTCGGGCCCTCCGAGCGGGCGGCTGCGGGTCAGTGGCCCGCCTGGACGCTCGTGGTCTCGAGCAGCTCGTCCGCCTTGGAGCCGCGGAAGAACTTGGTGCAGAACATCATGGCGGCCGCGAGGAACGCGAAGACGCCGAGGGAGACGACTCCCCACACGCCGCTCTCGGTGGGCACGGCCTCGTTGAAGCCGTTGCGCATCAGCGGGGCGACGAAGCCGCCCAGGTTGCCGAGCGAGTTGATCAGGCCGATGCCGGCCGCGGCCGCCGCTCCGGTGAGGAACGCGGTCGGGTAGGCCCAGGTGATCGGTCCGACGGAGAGGAAGCTCGCCACCGCGAGGGTGATGAACAGCAGGCCGAGGATCGGCTCTCCGGCCGATCCCGCCCAGGCCGAGCCGAAGATCGACAGGCCGGTGAAGATGTAGAACATCGCGCCCCAGGAGCGGCGGCGGCGGATGGTGTTGGCGTGCTGGCCCACGTAGTAGCAGGCGAACAGGCCCACCAGCCACGGGATGGCCGAGACGAGGCCGACCTGGAAGCCGACGTCCTGCCCGATCAGGTTCGCGACCTGCTGCGGGAGGTAGAAGGTGGTGCCGTAGACCGCGATCTGCAGGCAGAAGTAGATGATCGTGAAGTACCAGACCTTCCAGCTGGCCATCGCCTTCCAGATGCCGGTCGGGCCGTCGGCCTGGCGCACGGTGTCCTCGCGCTCCATCGCCGCCGTCAACGAGTCCTTCTCGCCCTGCGTCAGCCACTTCGCCTTCTGCGGATGGTTCGTCAGGAACTTCAGCGCCGCGAAGCCGGCGATCACCGCGAGCACGCCCTCGGTGAAGAACATCACCTGCCAGCCCTCCCACGGGGTGATCTGGTTGCCGACGCTGATCAGTCCGCCGCTGAGCGGGGCGCCGAGCATCTGCGAGAAGGGCTGCGCCAGGTAGAAGATCGCGAACATCTGCACGCGCACCTTGTTGGGGAACCACTCCGACAGGAACATGATCACGCCGGGGAAGAGGCCGGCCTCGGTCACGCCGAGCAGGAAGCGCAGGATGATGAACATCGTGTCGCCGGTGGTGAAGGCGAACGCCGCGGCCACGATGCCCCAGGTGACCGCGATGCGGGCCAGCCAGAACCGGGCGCCGAAGCGCTTGAGCAGCAGGTTGCTCGGGATCTCGAAGATCGCGTAGCCGATGAAGAAGATGCCGGCGCCGAGCGCGAACGCTCCGTCCGAGATGCCCCGGTCGACCGAGAGCGCCTCCTCGGCGAAGCCGACGTTGGTGCGGTCGAGGAACGCGACGAAGTAGAGGATGACGAGCATCGGCATCAGATGCCGCGACGCCTTCGAGATGGCGGATTTCAGCGCGGGATCACGGGTGGATCCGAGGGCTGGGGACGAGGTGGTCAAGGCGCTCTCCTTTGAGTCGGCCGAATGCGGTGAGGGGTGGGAGGGGTCAGGAGCCGAGCGCGGGCAGGATCTGCGCCATGCCGACGGCGACGAGGATCACGCCGACGCCGAGGAAGATCCAGCGGCCGAGCGACCAGGTTCCGGTGAGCTTGTTCATGGGGTGTCCGTTCGAGTGAGGGCCGGAGGCGATCAGTGCATGTAGAGGCCGCCGTCGACGTTCAGGGTCTGACCCGTCACGAAGCCGGAGTCCTCGCTGATGAGGTAGGCGATCGCCGCGGCGATGTCGCGGGGCGTGCCGATGCGGGGGAGGACGCCGTCGGCGGCCATGGCCGTCTTGCGCTCCTCGGTGAGGGTGCCGCCCATGATGTCGGTGTCGATCGGGCCGGGGGAGATCGCGTTGACCGTGATCCCCTGCCCGCCCAGCTCGCGGGCGACGCTGCGGGTGAAGCCGATGACGCCGGCCTTCGCCGCCGAGTACGCGGTCTTGCTGAAGGTGCCGCCGCCGCGCTGCGCGGAGACGGAGGAGAGGCTGACGACGCGGCCGATGCCGCGGGTGATCATCGACTCCACCGCGCGGCGGGTGCTGAAGTGCACGCCGTTGAGGTTGACGTCGATCACCCGCTGCCACTCCTCGGGGGTGACCTCGAGGTAGGAGACGGGGGAGGCGATCCCGGCCAGGTTGACCAGCGCCACGACGGGCGGGAGGGCGGCCTCGAGCGCGTCGAAGGCGGCGCGGACCTGCGCGTCGTCGGCGACGTTCGCGCCGGCTCCCGCGGCCTGGACGCCGTGCTGCTCGGCGATCTCGGCGGCCACCTCCTGCGCGGCCTCGGCGTGGAGGTCGATGATCCCGACGTTCCAGCCCTGCTCGGCGAGGTGGTGGGCGGAGTAGCGGCCGATACCGCGCGGGGACGCGGCGCCGGTGAGGACGACGGTCCGGGACTCGGGGAATGCAGTCATGGTGAGTGCTCCTTCTCGGTCGGCGCGTCAGGCGATCGGCGCGGGGCCGAGCTCGTCCATCAGCTTCTTGATGGCGACGTAGGCGCGGTTGCGGTACGCGATCAGCTCGGCGGTGCGCTCGGCGGGCACGTCGAGGTAGCCGGCGCCGGACTTGGTGCCGAACTTGCCGGCGTCGACCAGCGCGGCCAGCGACTCCGGGGTGGCGAAGCGCTCGGGCCAGCGGGTCTGCAGCGAGGCGTAGCAGAAGGCGTAGACGTCGAGGCCGGCCATGTCGGCGATCGCGAACGGGCCGAAGACGGGGAGGCGGAAGCCGAAGGTGGTGCGGACGATCGTGTCGATGTCCTCGGGGGTGGCGATGCCCTCCTCGACGATCTGCGTCGCCTCGTGGAAGAGCGCGTACTGGAGGCGGTTGAGCACGAAGCCGGTGGAGTCCTTGACCCGCGCGGTCTCCTTGCCGGTCGCCGCGACGATCTCCTCCGCCAGCGCGATCGCGCTCTCGGCGGTGCCCTCGTGCGGGATCAGCTCGACGCCGGGGATGAACGGCGCGGGGTTGGAGAAGTGCACGCCGAGGAAGCGCTCGGGGTTCGTGACGGCCTCGGCCAGCGAGCCGATCAGGATGGTCGAAGTGTTCGAGCCGATCACGGCGTCGGGGCGCGCGGCGGCGCTGATCCGGCGGAGTGTCTCGTGCTTGATCTCGATCTTCTCGGGCACCGCCTCCTCGATGAAGTCGGCGGTCGCGACGGCCTCCTCGATCGACGCGGCGGGGGAGAGGTTCTGCCGGATGCGCTCGACCGCGTCCTCGGGGAAGAGGCCGTCGGCGACGAACTGCGCGGTCTCGGTGAGCAGGCGCTCGTAGTTGCTGCGGGCGATCTCCTCGGAGATGTCGGCGATGACGACGGTGGCGCCGGAGAGCGCGAGGACCTGGGCCATGCCTCCGCCCATGTAGCCGGAGCCGACGACGGCGATGGTGCGCGCGGTCGGGGCGGTGGTGCCGGTGGTGTCTGCGGTGTCTGCGGTGTCTGCGGTGTCGCTCATGGGGGTGCGTTCCTTACTGCGAGGCCCGGGCCGCGCGGGGCAGCAGCGAGCGGATGTAGGTCTGGTTGGTCGAGCACATGCCGAGGCTGTCGCCGCCGTAGTGCTCGGCGAGGAGGATGCCGCGGAAGCCGCCCTCGATCGCGTCGCGCAGGACCTGGCGGTAGTTGATGAGACCGGCCTCCATGGTCGAGGGGACCGAGGTGGCCCAGGAGCCGTCGGCCGACTCGTCGCGGGTGTAGTTCTTCACGTGCATGTAGTTGGCGTAGGGGAGGGTCTTCGCGAACAGCTCGCGCCAGTCCTCGACCGGGCGGTGCAGGCGGATCAGGTTCGCGACATCGGGGTTGAGGCCGACGTTGTCCAGGCCCACCTCCTCGACGAAGCGGACGGCGCTGTCGGCGGTGCCGAGGTAGGTGTCCTCGTAGAGCTCGAGCGCGAGCGGGAGGCCCACGTCGGCCGCGTGCGTGCCGAGCTCGCGGATGCGGCCGACGGCGGCGTCCCAGACGTCGCGGTCGTCGGGGTCCTTCGGGCCCTGCGCGGTCCAGAACCACAGGGCGCGCTTCTGCGCGTCGCTGAACGGCTGGTGCAGACCGGTCGAGAAGACCTGCATGCCCCACTCCGCGGCGGCGTCGATGGTGCGGTGCGCGTAGGCGAGGTTCTTCTCCTCGTGCCCGGGCATGATCACGCTCTGGCGCTGCAGGTGCACGGAGGGGATGCCGATGCCGTGCGACCTCGCGATGCTGAGGAACTCGTCTCGGCGCGAGGGCTCGAGGTCGGCGGGGCGGACGTGGCTGTCGGCGAGCTCGGCGAGGGTGAAGCCGACCTGCTCGACCTGGGCGAACATGTCGTCCCAGACCTCGGGGGCCGCGTCGTGCAGGGCGACGCCGTCGCGGCCGACGGGCGGGATGCCGTGCAGGCAGGTGGCGATCGGCCAGGTCTCGGCGGTCCAGGTGTCCGGGTTCCAGTCGACGCCGTCCCAGGACTGCGCCCCCTGGAGGTTCGGCGTGGGAGTGCTCTCGCTCATCAGTGCTCCATTGCGCTCGATGCGACCGGCGTTGGCCGCACAAAAGATCCTATAGGAAATATAGTCCTGGAGCGGCGGAGCGCAAGGGGCGGGTGGTCGGCGAAGGCCCGGCGCAACCAAGGCTGGGGAGGGTGATCGGCGACGTCATCGATGGAATCGGGCGGTGAGCCTTCGTTGTGCGGAGGTGCGCGGGCGGACAGCCGAACGGCGGGGACCCCCGAGGGGATCCCCGCCGTCAGCGGTGGCGCGGTGGGCGTCAGCTCAGCGTGGAGCGGACCGCCGCGCGCGCCTGGTCGAGCGCGTTGCGCAGGGCGTCCGTGCTCGCCGCGATCACGGAGCCGTGGGCGGCGGCCGTGCGCAGCTCGGCGCGCAGCTCGTCGCGGAACTCGGTGAGCAGCACCTCGGCGTCGCGCAGGGCGAGCCGGGAGGCGGTGCGCGCGTCGACCGGCGCGGCGTGCTCCGCGGAGTCGGACGGAGCGTCCTGCGGGCGCTCGCCCGTGGTGGAGTCCGTCGACTCCGCCGGGGCGGGCGTCTCGGCCGAGTGCTCCGGCCCGCCGCGCGACGGGCGCGAGTCGCGGGCGGCGGACGCCAGGTCCGCGCGGAGGCTCTTCATCGCCTCCGCGACGCCGAGGCGCACCTCGTCGGCCAGGCGGCGGACGGAGTCGGTCAGCTCCTCCTCGATGTCGCCGAGGTCGGTCGCGCGGTTCGCGAGCTCGGCACGGCCCGCGTCGGTGATGGAGTAGACGGTCTTGCGGCCGTCGGCCTCCTTGGTGACCAGGCCCTCCTCCTCGAGCTTCGCCAGGCGCGGGTAGACCGTGCCGGCGCTCGGGGCGTAGGTGCCGCCGAAGCGCTCGCTGAGCGCCTGGATCAGCTCGTAGCCGTGCTTGGGCGACTCCGCGAGGAGGTTGAGCAGGTAGAGGCGCAGACGTCCGTGCGCGAAGACGGGGCTCACAGCGCGCTCGCGTCGGTGAGGCGCTGCGCGGCGGGAGCGGCGGGGGAGCGGCGGACGACGGTGACGGCGCCGGTCACCGAGTTGGCGGTGACGTCGACCCACTTCGAGTCGAGCGAGCCGGTGGTCGCGGTGTAGCCGCGGCCGAACGTGCCCTTCACGACCTCGCCGTCGAGCTGCAGCGTGCCGGTGGCGGTGTTGATCCGGTAGCGGGCGCCGAGGCCCTCGTCGATCCGGATGGTGAGGTCGCCGCTGACGGTGTTGCACTGGATCTCGTCCGGGGCGTCCTCGGCGTCGACGAAGACGCTGCCCGAGACTCCGTCGACGGAGAAGCGGGTGAGCGCGCCGGCGGTGGTGACGTCGCCCGAGACGGTGTGCGCGGTGACGCGGCCGGTGTGGTTGCGGACCGAGAGCTCGCCGTGGACGGTGTTCGCCTCGATGTCGCCGCGCAGGCCGTCGATGACGATGTCGCCGCCGACCGTGGAGACGCGGGCGTCCGAGTGCAGTCCGGAGACGAGGCCGTCGGCCGAGACGGTGTCGAACTTCAGCGCGACGCCGCGGGGGACGAGGAGGCTGATGTCGGCGCGGTCGCCGTTGCGGCCGAGGCCCTTCGCGACGTCGACGACGGTGTCCCAGCGGAGCTGGATGTGGTCGACCTCGAGGCGGTCGCCGTCCATCGAGACCTTGAGCGGCCGGCCCGAGACGCTGTGCACCTCGACGCGGGCGGTGGGCTCGTCGTGCCCGATGACGTCGATCTGACCGCCGACCAGGGCGATCTTGATCGCGCGGACGACGTCGAGGTCGATGACCTTCGTCTCGCCCGCCTGCACGAGCCATTTCTCGAGCGACATGGTGCTCCTCCTCCTGCGCCCTCATGGGGCGATCGTGCTGCTGCTGGTGCCGGGACGACTCGCGATATGACGCGAGTCGATGAAAGTCACGATATATCGCGTGTTCGGCCGCGAGCAAGAGTGCTCGGCGATCACTCAGGCGACGCTCTGCGTCTGCTAGACCGGGGGCATGGATCCGCTCGCGGCACTGCAGGAGATCGCCGCCCTGCTCGAGCAGGAGCGGGCGTCGAAGTACCGCGCGAAGGCGTTCCGCAAGGCGCTCGCCGTGCTCGAGGGCATGGCCGAGGGCGAGCGGGCCGACCTGGCGCTCGTCCGCGCGGAGCCGGGGATCGGCGACACGACCTTCACCGTGATCCGCCAGGCGCTCGAGGGGCGGGTGCCGGACTACCTCGCCGGGCTGCGCGGGACGGCGTCCCTGCCGGAGAGCGCGCTCCGGAGCCTGCTCCGCGGCGATCTGCACAGCCACAGCGAGTGGTCCGACGGTGCGACGCCGATCGCCGCGATGGCCGATGCGGCCCGGGCGCTCGGGCACGAGTACCTCGCGCTGACCGACCACTCGCCGCGGCTGCGGGTCGCGCACGGGCTGAGCGCCGAGCGGCTCGCCGACCAGCTGGAGCACCTGGCCGGCCTCGACACCGGGTCGCTGCGCCTCCTGAGCGGGATCGAGGTCGATGTGCTGGAGGACGGCGCGCTGGACCAGTCGGAGGAGATGCTCGCGCGGCTCGACGTGGTGGTCGCGAGCGCGCACTCGAAGCTGCGGATGCCGAGCCGGGAGATGACGCGGCGCCTGATCGCGGCGGCGGCGCACCCGCGGACCCGCGTGCTCGGGCACGTCACCGGGCGGCTCGTCACGGGGGAGCGCGGCACCCGCCCGCCGTCCACCTTCGACGCGGAGGCCGTCTTCCAGGCGTGCGCCGAGCACGGGACCGCGGTCGAGATCAACTCCCGTCCCGAGCGGGAGGACCCGCCGGACGAGCTGATCGCGCTCGCGCTGGAGGCCGGCTGCCTCTTCTCGATCGACAGCGACGCGCACGCCCCCGGCCAGCTCGGCCTGCTCGACTACGGCGCCGCGCGCGCCGAGCGCCTCGGCGTCCCGCCCGCCCGCATCGTCACGACGTGGCCGCTCCCGCGACTCCTGGAGTGGCTGGCGGGCTGATCCCCCGCCGCGAGATGCCACTTGTGCACGCTTTTCACGGCGTGTCGTGTACACAAGTGGCATCTGCGGAAAGCGAAGTCACGGGTGGTACCCCCTTGACAGAAGGAGCTAGCGCGGGGGGAGTTCGGGCGCAAGTAGTGATTTCCCAGCGCGGGGAGCGGCATGCTCGTGGGGGCGGTCCTGTGACGCGCCCCCTTCCGCTCCGACCAGACCAGGTGATCCCGTGGCCACGCAGACCGTTCTCGACGCCGTGCGCGCAGCGCCCACCCTCCTGGAGGCGATCCGGGCGGCCGACGCGCTGACGATCGCCGCTGTCAGCGACGGGGGCGGTCGCGCCGTGCGCCTGCTCACCCGCGCGGCCCTCGACCCCGCCGACCAGCTCACCGCCATCGCCGCGGTGCACTCGCTCGCGCAGGTCTTCGACGAGGAGGCCGACCTCGCGCTGCTCCGGCTGCTCGCCGACGAGCGGGCCTTCCTCCGCGAGCACGCCGCCTGGGCGTTCGGCGGGCGACTGCCGCGGCCGGCCGCCGTCGGACCGCTGCTCCGGATGATCCGCGACGGCGGCTTCGCCGGCATGCTCGCGCAGCGCACCCTGCTGCTCTGGGCGTCCTCCGCGCCCGACCTCGTCGCCCTCGCGCTCGAGGGCGCGCTGATCGGCGAGCGCGACCGCGACGTCCGCGCCCGCTACGTCGAGACGATGGGGCTGGTCCCCGGCGCGATCGCCGAGCGCACCCTCCTGCACATCGCCGCCGACGAGGGCGAGGTGTTCGAGGCGCGCGCCGCGGCCGCCGACGCGCTCGGCGAGCGGCCCTCCGACGACGCCGCGCTGATGCTCGCCCGCCTCGGCGAGATGCCGGAGCCGCTCGGACCCGTCGCGCGCGTCGCGCTCGCCGACCGCGCCATCGCCCCGGTGACCGGCGCGGGCCCGACCGTCGCCCAGCTCTTCGTGCACGCCGACATCGACGGCACCCTCACCCGCGTCGGGGCCGGCGACAACGGCGGCATCGCGACCCTCCTCGTCCGCCTCGGCGACGCGCTGACCGAGGAGGAGGGCATCGACCGGGTCCTCACGCTCTCGCGCGGCACCCCCGCCGAGGCCGAGCGCGCCCTGGCCGATCTGCCCGCCGCGGGCCACGGCTTCGCCCCGGTGCCCTTCGTCGGCGACGCCGTGCCGATGCCGCAGGCCTGGCCGCGCCGCATCGCCGCCGAGCGCGGCATCCGCCGCATCCTCCGCGCCGCCGGCCGCGTCGACGTCCTGCACCTGCGGATGGCCGACGTCGGCTCGCTCGCCGCGGCCGCGGTCGCCCGCGAGCTCGAGATCCCCGTCGTCTTCACCGTCGCGCCCGACCCGCACGCCCTGATCGCGGGACTCGACGCGAGCGGAGCCCTCTCGCGCGCCGACTTCGGCGACCGCGACGCCGTCGAGCACTTCTGGTTCCGCGTGCGCCTCGTGCAGCGGCTCGCCGCCGACGCGGCGCACACCGTGCTCTTCCCGCGCGCCGAGCTGGCGGAGACGATGCGCGACATGCTCGGCATCGACATCACCGCGCACCCCGAGCGGCACACGATCGTGCCGGAGGGGATCGACGTCCGCCTCGTCGAGCGCGGCGAGGACGCGGCCCGCGCCGCCGCCGCGGGCGAGGACGTCGCCCTCGACGCCGGCGACGACCTCTCGGCGCTCGCCGCGCTGCTGGCGGAGCTGCCGGCCGAGCGCCGCGGGCTGCCGCTGCTGCTCAGCGTCGGGCGCCTGCACCGGGTGAAGGGGATGGCGACGCTCGCCGAGGCGTGGGCCGGCTCGCCGCTGCGCGATCGCGCGAACCTCCTCCTGGTCGGCGGCGACCTCGCCGAGCCGAGCCCGGACGAGACCGAGCAGCTCGACCGCCTCCGCGCCGTCGCCGCCCGGTCCGGCTCGGCCGGCGGTCTGCTGCTCGCCGGGCACCGCCCCAACGGCACGGTGGCCCGCTGGCTCGGCGCCGTCCGCCACGGCCGGCCCGGTCTCGCCGCGGCCGGCGGCGCGTACGTCTGCGCGAGCGTCAAGGAGGAGTTCGGCATCGCGCTGCTCGAGGCGCTCGCCGCGGGCCTGCCCGTCGTCGCCCCGGCCACGGGCGGCCCCGCGACCTACGTGGAGGAGGGCGTGACCGGCTTCCTGGTCGACACCACCGACCACGAGGCGCTCGCCGTCGCCGCCTGCCTCGCGCTCGACCTCGCCGCGGGCCCGCTCGCCGAGTTCTCCGCCGAGCGAGGCCGCGCCATGGTGCTCGAGCGCTACACGATCGAGGCGATGGCGCACGCGCTCTCCGGCGTCTACGTCCGCGCCACCGCCGACCAGGAGCGCCCGCTCCGCTGCGACCTCGTGCTGGGCGCCTCGTGACCCTGCTGATCGTCAGCCCCGACTACGCGTCGCACCTGCTGCCGCTGGCGACCCTCGGCACCGCCTGGCGCGCGGCCGGGGAGCGCGTCGTGGTCGCGACCGGAGACGCGACGCGCTCGATCGTCGACGGCTTCGGCTTCGAGCACGTCCCGCTCCGGCTCGGCCGCGGCTCGAACCCGGGGACCATCCGGGCGGAGGAGCAGGCGCCCGACGAGGGCGACTCGCTCCGCGGCTTCTTCGACGCGACCCGCCGCGGCATGGTGCCGACCCTGGAGTACCAGGCGCGCGAGCGGCTGACCGATCTGCTCTGGGACCCGGCGGGCGTCTCCGCGCGGCTGCGCGAGATCCTCGACGAGGTCCGGCCCGACGCGATCGTCGTCGACCACCTCGCCTTCACCGCGCGGGTCGCCCTGCGCGCGCTCGGCGTGCCCTACGGCGACGTCGTGCTCGGGCACCCGAGCGCGCTGACCGTGCCGGGCGAGGTCTACGGCTTCCCGCCGGTCTGGCCCGATGCCTTCGAGCCGTCGGCCGAGGACCTCGCCCGGCTGCGGGCGCTCTGCGAGCGGGTCCGCGACTCCTTCACGGCGGAGTGGAACGCGGCGCTGGTGGCGCTCGATCCGGCTGCGGCGCCCAGCCTCGACGCCTTCGCCGAGAGCGGCGACGTGCTGCTGCTGAACTACCCCGGCGAGCTGCACGACGCGGCGCGCACGGCGCAGCTGCCGCCGCACGCCTTCCTCGGCTCGGCCGTCCGCGGGGAGCCGCGCGACGCCGAGGTGGAGGAGTGGCTGGCCGCGTCGGACGACCCGGTGGTCTACGTGAGCTTCGGCAGCTTCCTCTCGGTGCGCGACGACGTGCTCGCGCGGGTGGTCGCGGCGCTGGCCGGGGTCTCGGTCGACGGGCGGCCGGTGCGCGTCGCCCTCGCGTCGGGGGCGACCGATCCGGCGGCGCTCGGCGATGTGCCCGCCGGCTGGCTGGTGCGCGGCTTCCTGCCGCAGGTGACGCTGCTCGGGCGGGCCGCGCTGGCGGTCACGCACGGCGGCAACAACAGCGTGACGGAGGCGATGACGGCGGGAGTGCCGCTCGTCGTCCTGCCGTTCTCGACGGATCAGTTCGCCGGGGCTGCGGCGCTGGAGGACGCGGGAGTGGCCGAGGTGCTCGATCCGAACAGCGCGACGGCGCCCGAGCTGGCGGTCGCCGCCGGTCGGATGCTGGCGCTGGACGGGGCGGCGCGGGAGCGGCTCGACGAGCTGTCGGCGGCGCTCCTCGAGACGACCGGACCCGAGCGCGCCTACGCTGCGCTGGCGCACGCCGCGTCGTGAGCACGGAGGACGGGCCCGCCGGCGACGGACCGCTCGACGACGGACCCACCGACGACGGACGCTGGCTGGTCGTGAACGGCCGCCGCTGGCGCCGCACCGACCCGAGCCTCCCCGAGGACGTCGTCGCGGCGCTGAAGTCGCACCTCGGCCGCGGCCGCTCCGGCGTCCGCACGGCGAAGAAGGCCGGCGACGAGGCCGCGGTCGCCGCCGCCCGCCGGCGGACCGGCCTGGCCAAGCACGGCCTCGGCGAGCGCGGCCCGAAGTGGTGGGACGAGCCCGAGCCCGCCCGCCTCGCCCGCGCGCTGGCGGCCCTCCACGACCTCGACGCCCTCTAGTCCCCACTCCCTCCCGCGAGATGCCACTCGGGTACGCCTTCCACGGCGTGTCGCGTACCCGAGTGGCATCTCGCGGAGGGGGGTCAGAGCAGGGACTCCGCGAGGGAGAGGGCGCCTCGGACGCCGGCCTCGTCGCCGAGCGCCGGGGGGACCAGGCGCAGGCGGCCTCCGCCGGTGCCGTTCGCGCCGGGAGCGCCCATCAGGCGCTCCACCTCCGCCTCGGTGGCCGCGAGCAGGCCGGGGGTCTTGGCGACGCCGCCGCCGACGATCGCGAGGCGGACGCCCGCGACGTAGGCGAGCGTCGTGACGAGCTGCGCTAGGTAGAACGAGCTGATGCGCAGATTCGCCGCCGCGTCCTCGGGGCCGAGGCTCGAGCCGTCCACACCCCAGCGCGCCGAGATCGCCGGGCCGGCGACGAGCCCCTCGAGGCAGTCGCCGTGGAACGGGCAGGTGCCCTCGAAGCGGTCCTCCGGGTGCCGGCGCGGCAGCACGTGCGCCACCTCGGGCCAGCCGCTGCCGGCGAGCAGGCGTCCGCCGGCGATGATGCCGCCGCCGACTCCCGTGCCGACCGTGAGGTAGACGAAGTCGGGCTCGCCCTGCCCGGCACCCCAGCGCGCCTCGCCGAGGGCGGCGCCGTTGACGTCGGTCACGAGGGCGGTGCGCGCGCCGGGCGCCGCGGCCTCGAGCGGGGACAGCACGTCGGCGCCCTCCCAGCCGAGCTTGGGCGTGGAGGTGAGCCGGCCGTAGCTGAGGGAGGCGGGGTCGATGTCGAGCGGGCCGAACGAGGCGACGCCGATCGCGGCGATCGTGCCCTCGACGCCGTGGTCGCGGGTGAACGCGGCGAGGTCGCCGAGGGTCTCCGCGGGTCCGCGGGTGGGCAGGGTCGTCTTCGCGAGGATCCGCTCGGGGTCGTCGAGGCCGGCGACCGCGGCGACGACCTTGGTGCCGCCGGTCTCGATGCCGAGGAGGAGGGCGCGGCTCTGCGCTGCGGAGGTCACCGGGTCAGCAGGCCGCGACCTTGGCGACCGCGGACGAGAGCGTGAGCTCGCTGCCGAGGACGGTCGCGTAGTCGAGGTGCAGGCGCTTCAGCGAGTCGACCGTCTCGGCCGGGACGCAGGCGGGCCGGCTCAGCGAGATCGGCGAGCCGTTCGCGGCGGCGGCCGTCGCTCCGGACAGCGCGTCGGCGAAGCCCTCGCCCGAGGCGAGGAAGGTCGTGTCGGTGAGCTCGGCCGGGGCGTAGGCCTCGTTGACCAGGCGGCTGGTGGCGTAGCGGCTCTCGCCGCCGATCCGCTCCGTTCCGTCGACCACGCCCGACGAGACGAGCTGGGCCTGGATGCCCGCGGAGATCGAGGGCTCCTGGCCGATCACGACGGCGGTCGCCGGGTCGAGGCGGGAGATCGCCGTGCGGCTGGCCGCGTCGAGGTCGGGCTCCGCGCCGTCGACCAGGAGCACGGGCTCGCCAAGGCGGCCGGCGACCGGCGCGACCGAGAGTGCGTCGGGGAAGTTGCCGCCCGTGGCGAGGAAGACCTCGTCGGCCGAGCCGGCGGGGAACGCGTCCGCGACGAGCAGGCGCGAGGTGTCGTAGCGGTCGGTGCCGCCGATGCGCACGACCGAGCCGGCGACGGCGTCGATCGCCTGGAAGACGGCCGGTGAGACGGTCAGGTCGCTGCCGACGACGACGACCTTCTTCGGGGCGAGCCGCTGGATCTCGGCGCGCGTGACGGGGAAGAGCTGATCCGGGTCGGTCAGCAGCAGGGCGCCGCCCTGGACCGCGGCGGCCGGACCGGCGCTGAGCGCGTCCGCCCAGCCGCCGCCGCTCGCGACGTAGAGCACCGGCACGCCGGGCGCGACCGACTGCGTCGTCGCGACGGAGGTGCCGTAGCGGTCGCTGCCGGAGATGCGGATCGAGGAGAAGGACCAGGGCTCGGGCGCGAAGTCGACGGCCGTGACCGGGCCGCCGCTGACGGCGACCTCCGTCGAGTCGCCCACCCAGTCGGTGCGCTGCCAGAACTGGTCGCCGACGGTGGGGACCGCTGAGCCGGTCGGCTTCTCGACCACGCGGACGACGTACGAGCCGTTCTCCAGGCCGGTGAGGGTGTAGCCACCCGCCGCTCCTGCGCCGAGGGTCGTCTCGGTCGAGGCGACGAGGTCCGCGTCCCTCGGGTCGCCGTCGATGTCCCAGGCCTGCACCACGAAGCGGTGCGAGCCGGCGACGGCGGGCGCGGTGACGGTGCCGCTGATCGCGCCGTCGGCGGCCGTCGCGGCGGAGGCGGGCCCGGCGACGAGGCCCGTGACGGCGAGGGCGCCGACCGCGAGCGTGGAGAGGGCGAGCGGGAGCGCTGAGGAACGGCGGCGTCGAGGAGTCACAGTGTGGCTTTCCGTTGAGCGCGGCGGGCCGCGGCGGACACGATGGTTCGAATGCTAACGGCCCCGGTCGGAGGAGTGGTCCCCCGCCCGGGGCGCGTTCGCGGGGTGCTTCCCGGGCCCGGCGTCAGCAGCCGCGGAGCGAGGCCACGTCGGCGGAGAGCGTGCGCACGCTGCCGAGCAGGAAGATCCGGTCGAGGTCCTGGCCCTGCATCGCCCGGCGGGTCAGGGCGGGGACGCAGTTCGGCTCGCTCAGGTAGAGCGGGGCGCCGATCGAGGCGGCGGCCGGGCCGGCCGCGAGGGCGTCGGCGAAGCCGGTCGCCGACGCGAGGAAGGCGGTGTCGACGAGCGGCGAGGGCGGGTAGGCCGCGTTGAGCAGGCGGCTGGTGTCGTGCCGGTCGGTGCCCGCGATGCGGTTCACAGTGCCGGTGAGGCCCGAGGCCCGGAGCTCGGACTCGATGCCGCTCGAGATCGTGTTCGTGCCGCCGATGAGCTGGCCGCGGCCGGCGTCGAGGCGGTCGATCGCGGCCCGGGTCGGCTCACCGAGAGCGGGCTGCGCTCCGTCGACGAGGAGCACCGGCTGGTCGGTGCGGCCGGCGATCGGCGCGACCGACAGGGCGTCGGGGAAGTTGCCGCCGGTGGCGAGGAACACGGTGCCGAAGCCGGGCGTGGGGAAGGCGTTCTCGACGATCTTCCGCGAGGTGTCGTAGCGGTCGGAGCCGGCGATGCGGGTGATGGCCGGGGCGAAGGTGGCGAGCCGGTCGTAGACGGCGTCGGAGACCGAGAACGCGTCGCCGACGACGACGATCCTCCTCGGCGAGAGGCGCGTGATCTCGGCGGCGAGGACGTCGGGGACGTCGTCGCGGTTGGTCAGGAGGAGGGCGCCGTCCTGCGTCGCGGCCGCGGGGCCGGCGCTGAGGGCGTCCGCCCACTTCTCGCCGCTCGCGACGTAGAGGACGGGGAGGTCGTCGGGGAAGTAGGCCCTGGTCACCGCGATGGCGGTCGCGATGCGATCGTCGCCCTGCAGGCGCCCGACCTCGGACACGTACGCGGTCGGGGTGAAGTCGACGCCGGTGCGGCCGGCGGCGGGGACGGGGACGATCGCCGCGCCGTTCAGGCGGGGAAGGTTCGAGAAGTACTGGTCGTCGTAGGACGGGTAGCCGGGCTCGGCGAGGCGGAAGACCCACTCGCCGGCGGGGAGCGCCTCCTGGGCGGTGGTCCACGCGTCGGCCGCGCCCGGGAGACCGGAGGTGCGGACCTCGGCGAACGGGTAGTAGGCCTTGGACGCGCGCTCGTACCAGTAGGGCTGCACGACGAACGAGGTGGTCGAGACGCCGGAGACCGCGGCGGCGGTGACGGTGCCGGAGGCGGCGGTCGCGCGGGGGAGGCTGATCGCGACGTCGGTCCGGGACTCGCCGATGCCGTCCGCCTCGACGTCGATCGGGGTGTCGCCGAACCAGGTCGGGTACCAGCTGGGGTCGCCGTCGACCGAGGCGAGGAGGTAGTAGGCCTCGCCGCCCGGGAGGGTGAGCGAGAAGGCGGCCTCGGTGGCGATCGTGCGGATCTCGGTGCCCGCGCCGTTCTCGACGCGGAGGCGGTAGGCGGCTCCGGTCGGGGCGGGGTGCGCCTCGTCGGTGTCCTTCAGCGAGATGGTGCCGGAGAGGACGATCTCGGCGGCCGGGTCGGCGGCGACGGCGTCGCGCTGCGTCTTCGCGTTCGACAGCGCGCGGTCGAACGCGTCGGTGCTCGCGGTCGGCGTCGCGGCGCCGACTGGGCCGTCCTCCTGCGCCTGCGCCGGACCGGCGGCGAGGCCGGTGAGCAGCACGGCGGAGACGCCGAGTGCGGTGAGAGGAGCGAGCGGCCGACGGCGGCGAGGAGTCACGGCAGATCTTTCGAGAGGATCCGCGGCGGACCGCGGGCGGACACGGTGCCTGAATGCTAGCTGCCAGGGTGCCTCGAGAACTCTCGCGGCCCCGCCCCTGCAGACCCCCATCCGGGGGCCCGGCGCGGATCGGCGGCCCCATGGCGGCCGCGGCCGCGGCGGCGCGCCATGCTGATCGACCAGCCCGCGCAGCGGGCGTATCGAGATCCACGCGCCCTCACGCCGGGGAGCGCACGCCCGTCAGCTGCTCCGAGACGTCCCAGAGGCGGCGGGCGTCGTCGGCGCTGCGCAGCGGTGCCCAGGGGGTGCGGCGCGCCGCCGGCCCGCCGATCAGCCGGGTCGGGCCGTAGAACCCGCCGCCGTCAGGAGCGGTGGCCGCCAGCAGGGCGGGCTGCGCGGCGCTCTCGACGGTGCCGGCGATGCCCAGCCGCGCGAGCAGCACGATCAGGCCGCGGCCCCGCACCTGCTCCGTGCGGCCGAGGCCGGGCTGCGCCGCCAGCAGGTTCGTCGGCGAGACGCCGGGGTGCGCGAGGGTGCTCGTCACTCCCCAGCCGGCCGCGGCGCTCCGGGCCTCCAGCTCGCGGGCGAAGAGGCCGACCGCGATCTTCGACTGCACGTAGGAGCGCATCGCGTCGTACTCGCGGGCGCCGTCGAGGTCGTCCCAGGCGATCGCTCCGCTGCGCGCGGCGATGCTCGTCTGGTGCACGACGCGGGCGTTCGCGAGCAGCGGCAGCAGGCCGAGCGTCAGCGCGAAGTGGCCGAGGTGGTTCGTGCCGAACTGCAGCTCGAAGCCGTCCTCCGTCACCTGCCGCTGCGGCGGCTGCATCACGCCGGCGTTGTTCACGAGCAGGTCGATCGGGCGGCCGCCGGCCAGCAGGCCCTCGGCGAGCGCGGACACCGAGCGGAGGGAGGAGAGGTCGAGCGGGCGCGTGCTCACGACGGCGCCGGGCGTCGAGCGCCGGATCCCCGCCGCGGCCGCCTCGCCCTTCGCCGCCGAGCGCACGGGCAGGACCAGCTCGGCGCCGGCCGCGGCGAGCCGGGTGGCGATCACGCGGCCGATGCCGTCGCTCGCGCCGGTGACGACGGCGAGCCGACCGGACAGGTCGGGGATCGGGATGCTGCGGGTCATGGGGACTCCTCGGTGCCGGTGGGCGGTCGCTGGTCGGTGTGCGTCCCATGCTCGGCCGATCCGGCGAGCGGAGGCAGGGCCCGCCGATCCACCGATGCGGGGTCCACCGCTGCGACGCACGGCTGCGGTCCCGCACCCGCCGCCACCGGCCCGCCGCCCGCCGCTCAGACCGGAGCGCCCACCACCGCGAGCAGCTCCAGCTTCCCCGCGCTCTCGCTCCCCGGCACCGCCGTGTAGACGAGGAGCCGGTGCGACTGCTCCGGATCGAGCAGCGTCTGGCACTCCAGCTCGAGCAGCCCGACCGTCGCATGCCGGAAGCGCTTGATCGCCGGCGGCCGGAGCCCGACCTGGTGCTCGGCCCAGAGCGCCCGGAACTCCTCGCTCCGGCCCGCCACGAGAGCGGCGAGCTCCGCCGCCCGCGAGCCGGGGCCGCGCAGGGTCGCGAGCTCGCGCAGCCCCGCCACGTAGACCCGCGAGAGCTGCGCCCGCTCCTCCTCCGGATACGCCTCCCGCGCCGCGGACTCGGTGAACCAGCGGTAGCCGAGGCTGCGCTCGGCGCCGGTGCGGAGCGAGGCGTCGCCCAGCAGTGCCGCGCCGAGCGGGGTCTGCCGGAGCGTCTCGCCCAGCTCGGTGACGATCTCGGCGGGGGTGTCGCGCAACCGGTCGAGGATCCGCAGCAGGCCGGGCTCGATGTGCTCGCCCGCGCTGCCCCGGGCGGGCGGGCGGTGACCGGCGAGGCGGAAGACGTGGTCGCGCTCGCCGAGCGAGAGGTGCAGCCCCTGCGCGATCGACGCGATCATCTGCTCCGACGGCTGCGGCCCGGTGCCGCGCTCGAGCCGAGCGTAGTAGTCGGTCGACATGTGGCAGAGCGCGGCCGCCTCCTCGCGCCGCAGCCCTGCGGTGCGGCGGCGCGGACCGCGGGTGAGCCCGACGTCCTCGGGCTGCAGCGCCTCGCGGCGGAGTCGGAGGAACATCGCCAGGCCGTCGCGATCGATCACGGAGCCGCCTCTCGTCGGTACTCCCGTTCTACCCCGGCCGCGGCGCCCGTGCCACGGATCGTCGATCCACCCCTCCGCGGCCTGGAGCGCCTCGCCGCTGCGATCCTGCGCGCAGGACTCCGAAAGTGAGCGATTCCGTGCGTCTCCTGGCGGAAATCGCAGGATCTGCGCGTGGGAGACTGGCTGCGAGCGTGCTCCACCCCGCCGTGCGGGGGACGGAGCCACTGGACCCGGTCCGCTCATCCGCATCCTTTCGCAGGAGGACTCGAATGACCGACACCGCCGTGCTCGCCACCGCCCCGACCCGGACCGCCGTCTCCAAGACGATCCTGATGTGCCGCCCCGAGCACTTCACCGTCGTCTACCGCATCAACCCGTGGATGGACCCGCAGGTCCCCACCGACACCGCCCTCGCCGTGCGCCAGTGGCAGACGCTGTACGACACCTACGTCGGGCTCGGCTTCGACGTGCAGCTGATCGAGCCTGAGGCCGGCCTGCCCGACATGGTCTACGCCGCGAACGGCGGCTTCGTGATCGACGGCATCGCCTACGGCGCCTCCTTCACCTACCCCGAGCGCCAGCCCGAGGGCCCCGCCTACATGGACTGGTTCCGCGGCGCCGGCTTCGACGTGCGCGTGCCCGAGGAGGTCAACGAGGGCGAGGGCGACTTCCTCCTCGTCGGCGAGCGGATCCTCGCCGGCACCGGCTTCCGCTCCGCCTCCGACTCGCACGCCGAGGTCGCCCGGATCTTCGGCCGCGAGGTCGTCACCCTCGAGCTGGTGAACCCGTCGTTCTACCACCTCGACACCGCGATCGCCGTGCTCGACGACACGAACATCGCCTACCTGCCGAGCGCGTTCAGCGAGGAGGGCAACCGCGTCCTGCGCGAGCTCTACCCCGACGCGATCCTGGTCTCGGAGGAGGACGCGTCCGTCCTCGGCCTCAACTCCTTCTCCGACGGCCTGAACGTCGTCATCGCCTCGCGCGCGGTCGGCTTCGAGCGCCAGCTGCGCGAGCGCGGCTACAACCCGATCGGCGTCGACCTGTCCGAGCTGCTGCTCGGGGGCGGCGGCGTGAAGTGCTGCACCCTCGAGCTGCGGCGCTGAGCCGCCCCCCTTCTCCCTCACCCACTCTCCAAAAGTCGTCGTACTCGGCACTCGAGTACGACGACTCTTGAGGAGTCGATCGTCCTCAGGAGGCACGACATGAGCATCACCGAGACCGACCGTTCCGCCGAGCTGATCGCCGCGGAGGAGGCGCACGCCGCGCACAACTACCACCCGCTGCCCGTCGTCGCCGCGACCGGCGAGGGCGCGTGGATCACCGATGTCGAGGGGCGCCGCTACCTCGACTGCCTCGCCGCCTACTCCGCCGTCAACTTCGGCCACTCGCACCCGGTGCTGCTGGACGCCGCGCGCGCCCAGCTCTCGCGGGTGACCCTCACCAGCCGCGCGTTCCACAACGACAAGCTCGGCCCGTTCGTGACGGCGCTCGCCGCCCTCGCCGGCAAGGACATGGTCCTGCCGATGAACACGGGCGCCGAGGCGGTCGAGTCCGGCATCAAGGTCGCCCGCGCCTGGGGCTACCGGGTGAAGGGCGTCGCGCCGGGCCGCGCGAACATCATCGTCGCGGCCGGCAACTTCCACGGCCGCACCACCACGATCATCTCCTTCAGCGACGACGCGGAGGCGCGCGACGGCTTCGCGCCGTTCACGCCCGGCTTCCGCACGGTGCCCTTCGGCGACGCGGCGGCCCTCGAGGCCGCGATCGACGAGGACACCGTCGCCGTGCTGATCGAGCCGATCCAGGGCGAGGCGGGCATCGTCGTCCCGCCGGCCGACTACCTCCCCGCCGTCCGCGAGATCACCGCCCGGCACAACGTCCTCTTCATCGCCGACGAGATCCAGTCCGGCCTCGGCCGCACCGGTGCGACCTTCGCCTGCGACCTCGTCGACGTCGTCCCGGACGTCTACCTGCTGGGCAAGGCGCTCGGCGGCGGCATCGTGCCGGTGTCGGCGGTCGTCGCGAACGCCGACGTGCTCGGCGTGCTCCAGCCCGGCCAGCACGGCTCGACCTTCGGCGGCAACCCGCTCGCCGCCGCCGTCGGCCTCGCGGTCGTCGAGCTGCTCGCGACCGGCGAGTACCAGGCGCTGGCCCGCGAGCGCGGCGCGCAGCTGCACGCCCGCCTCACCGCGCTCATCGGGCGCGGCGTGGTCGCCGTCCGCGGCGCCGGACTCTGGGCCGGCATCGACATCGACCCCGCTCTCGCCTCGGGCCGCGCCGTCTGCGAGGCCCTGATGGCCCGCGGCGTCCTGGCCAAGGACACCCACGGCTCGACGATCCGCCTCGCCCCGCCGATCGTCGTCACCGCCGCCGAGATCGACTTCGCCGTCGACGAGCTGGAGGCCGTCCTCGACTCCCTGCGCTGACGATCCCGCGAGATGCCACTTGTGCACGCTTTCCTCGGCGTGTCGCGCTCACAAGTGGCATCTCGCGGAAGGCGCTGAGCCCCCTCGACCGGCGACGGCGAGGGGGCTTCGTCGTGCCGAGGCGCGTCGAATCCGGCGCTGTGCGGGCAACTCGCGGCTGATGCTGTCATGCTGGACGCGGCCGCCGCGGTCTCTGCAGCGATCCGATCACTTCCGGATCCACCTCCTCACCGCGACCCGCGCCCCCACCCGCACAGCTCCCGGTGCCGCACGATGCGGCGCGGAGCACGACCCGGGTGGCCGCGGACGAGGCTGTGCAGAGCACCGGACCCACCCGGCGCCTGCGACCACACAGACCACCTGCGCCGAGGCGCTCCGCACGAAGCGGGGGCCGCGCGCACCAGCACGACGCCACGTCCCCCACCGGAAAGCACCCATGCGAAACGCCAGAACCGCCAAGCCCGTTCGCCACCACCTCGAGCTCCCCGCCCCGAAGCCGCTGGAGAAGGGCGGCATGCGCATCACGCCGCTCGGCGGCCTGGGCGAGATCGGTCGCAACATGACCGTCTTCGAGCACAAGGGCAAGCTGCTCATCGTCGACTGCGGCGTGCTCTTCCCCGAGGAGAACCAGCCCGGCATCGACGTGATCCTGCCCGACTTCGCCGCGATCCGCTCGCGCCTGAAGGACATCGAGGCGATCGTGCTCACCCACGGCCACGAGGACCACATCGGCGGCGTGCCGTACCTCCTCAAGGAGCGCGGCGACATCCCGATCATCGCGTCGACCTTCACCCTCGCGCTGATCACCGCGAAGCTCACCGAGCACCGCATCACCCCGCGCACCCGCCCGGTGAAGGAGGGCGACCGGATCGACGCCGGCGTCTTCGACCTCGAGTTCCTCGCGGTCAACCACTCCATCCCCGACGGCCTCGCGGTCGCCATCCGCACCGAGGCCGGCCTCGTGCTGCACACGGGCGATTTCAAGATGGACCAGTTCCCGCTCGACGGCCGCACCACCGACCTCCCCGGCTTCGCGCGCCTCGGCGACGAGGGCGTCGACCTCTTCCTGGTCGACTCCACCAACGCCGACGTCCCCGGCTTCGCGATCTCGGAGGGCGACCTCGCCCCCGCGATCGACCAGGTCTTCCGCACCGCCCCGCGCCGCATCGTCGTCTCGAGCTTCGCCAGCCACGTGCACCGCATCCAGCAGGTGCTCGACGCGGCGCAGAAGCACGGCCGCAAGGTCGCGTTCGTCGGCCGCTCGATGGTCCGCAACATGGGCATCGCCGCCGAGCTCGGCTACCTCAAGATCCCGGCCGGCCTCGTCGTCGACATGAAGGTGCTCGAGAAGCTGCCCGCGACCGAGATCGTGATGATCTGCACCGGTTCGCAGGGCGAGCCGATGGCGGCGCTCTCGCGGATGGCCAACAAGGACCACATCATCGACATCGGCCCCGGCGACACCGTGCTGCTCGCCAGCTCGCTGATCCCCGGCAACGAGAACGCGATCTACCGGATCATCAACGCCTTCACCCGCTGGGGCGCCACCGTCGTGCACAAGGGCAACGCCAAGGTGCACGTCTCGGGTCACGCCAGCGCGGGCGAGCTCGCCTACTGCTACAACATCCTCCGTCCGACCGCGGTCCTGCCCGTGCACGGCGAGTGGCGCCACCTCACGGCGAACGCCGCGATCGCGACCCGGACCGGCATCGACGAGAAGAACGTCTTCGTCATCGAGGACGGCGTCTCGATCGACCTCGTCAAGGGGCGCGCGCGGATGAGCGGCCGCATCCCCGCCGACCTCGTCTTCGTCGACGGCACCACGATCGGCGTCGCGACCGAGGACGCGATGGTCGACCGCCGCGTCCTCGCCGAGGAGGGCGCCATCACGGTGCTCGCCATCGTCGACCTCGACCGCGGCACGCTCGGCGAGCCGGTCGAGTTCTTCACCCGCGGCTTCGTCGAGGAGCCGAGCTGGAAGGACAACGCCAGCAAGGCGATCGACGACGCGGTGCTGCAGGCCGCCGGCCAGCCGACCGACCGCGATGCGATCGAGAAGCTGATCACCCGCACCCTCGGCCGCTGGCTGACCCGCCGTCACCGCCGCAACCCGGTCATCACCACGATCGTCGTCGAGGAGTAGTCCTCGCGCTCCGTGCACAAAGAAGGCTGGATGGCCGCGATCGCTCCTTTTCCGGGCTGATCCGGGCATCCAGCCTTCTTCGTGTACGCCTCGCGACGGTGATCCGCTTCCGTCGGGGCGCCCGCCCGCGAACTGCCCGTTAGGGAACCGTATGGATCCGGGCGTTCTCGGCTCCGGAGCCGCCTGCGCCGAGTAGACACGTCCAGTGACCTCCTCTCTCGTCCGCGGTGACGCCGACGCCCTCGAACCCTCGCCCCTCCGCCGAGCGCCCCGCGGCGGAGTGAAGGCGTGGCTGCTCGAGGGACTGCGCAGCGACTCCGGCGCGCACCCCGGGCCGCACTCCACCACCGAGAAGACGCACTCCTGGTGGCGCGTGATGTGCCTGACCGGCGTCGACTACTTCTCCACGCTCGGCTACCAGCCGGCGATCGCGGCGCTCGCCGCCGGCCTGGTCTCGCCGCTGGCGACCATCGTGCTGGTGCTGCTGACGCTGTTCGGCGCGCTGCCCGTCTACCGCCGCGTGGCCCGCGAGAGCTTCCGCGGCGAGGGCTCGATCGCGATGCTGGAGCGGCTGCTGCCCTGGTGGGGCGGCAAGCTCTTCGTGCTGGTGCTGCTCGGCTTCGCGGCGACCGACTTCATGATCACCATCACCCTGTCGGCGGCCGACGCCACCGCGCACGCGGTCGAGAACCCGTTCGCGCCGGCCTGGTTCCACGGCGCGGAGGTGCCGCTGACGCTGGGACTGGTCGCGCTGCTCGGGATCGTCTTCCTGCGCGGCTTCAAGGAGGCGATCTCGATCGCGGTCGTGCTGGTCGCGGTGTTCCTCGTGCTCAACGCGGTCGTCATCGTCGTCGCGATCGCGCACGTCGCCGAGAACCCGGTCGTGATCGGGAACTGGTGGTCGGCGCTGACGACGCAGCACGGGAATCCGCTGGTCATGGTCGGCATCGCGCTGATCGTCTTCCCCAAGCTGGCGCTCGGGCTGTCGGGCTTCGAGACCGGCGTGGCCGTGATGCCGCAGATCCGCGGCGACGCGAGCGACACCGACGCGGCCCCGCTCGGGCGGATCCGCGGGGCGAAGCGGCTGCTGATCACCGCGGCCGTGACGATGTCGGCGTTCCTGATCACCTCGAGCTTCGTGACGACGCTGCTGATCCCGCAGGCCGAGTTCCAGCCGGGCGGGCAGGCCAACGGCCGCGCCCTCGCCTTCCTCGCGCACGAGTACCTCGGCGACGCCTTCGGGACCGCCTACGACATCAGCACGATCTGCATCCTCTGGTTCGCGGGCGCCTCGGCGATGGCGGGGCTGCTCAACATCGTGCCGCGCTACCTCCCTCGCTACGGGATGGCGCCGCAGTGGGCCGCTGCGGTGCGCCCGCTGGTGCTGGTCTTCACGGCCGTGGCGTTCCTGATCACGATCCTGTTCCGCGCCGATGTCGACGCCCAGGGCGGCGCCTACGCGACCGGGGTGCTGGTGCTGATCACCTCCGCCTCCGTCGCGGTGTTCCTCTCGGCGAAGCGCAAGAAGCAGCGCAAGCGCGCGGTCGGCTTCGCGGTGATCGCGCTCGTCTTCGTCTACACGACGGTCGTGAACGTGGTCGAGCGGCCGGACGGCGTGCGGATCGCGAGCCTGTTCATCCTCGGCATCCTCGTGGTGTCGCTGATCTCGCGGGTGCAGCGCTCGTTCCAGCTCCGGGCGACCTCGGTGACCTTCGACGCGCAGGCGCTCGACTTCCTCAGCACGGACGCCGACGACTACGGCGTGATCCGCGTGCTCGCGAACGAGCCCGACGACGGCTCCGAGCGCGAGTACCGCGACAAGCTGGCCGAGGAGCAGCGCGACAGCAACCTGCCGATGCGCGGCCCGGTCCTCTTCCTCGAGGTGCACACCACGGACTCGTCCGACTTCGAGGAGGATCTGATCGTGCAGGGGCGCGTCTGCCACGGCTTCCGCGTGCTCACGGTCACCAGCGGCAACATCCCGAACACGATCGCGACGGTGCTCCTCGAGATCCGCGCGCTGACCGGCGTCGTCCCGGACGTCTACTTCGAGTGGACCGAGGGCGGCCCGCTCTCCAACATGTTCCGCTTCCTGATCACCGGCACCGGCGAGGTCGCCCCCGTCACCCGCGAGGTCCTGCGCCGCGCCGAGCCCCGCCGCGAGCGCCGCCCGGGCGTCCACGTCGGCTGACCCTCCCGCCTGCTCCCTCCCCGCCGCGAGATGCCACTTGTGCACGCGACACGCCGTGAGAAGCGTGCACAAGTGGCATCTCGCGGGAGAGTGCCCGACGAGGCAGGGAAGGAGATCGGCCTGATCTCGCCGACCGACAGACCGTCGGCCTCGCTGCTCGCGGTGGCTCCCGCCCATCTCCGCAAGATCCGCCGTGGTGCGCTCGAGCGGAGCCAGTTCCCGGATGTGCTCCACGACGACCGCGGCGTCCTCCGCCGCCCCGCTGCATGGGGCGGAAAGAGCTGAGGCCCCTTACGGAGAAGGGGCCTCGCGCCCGGTAGCCGAAGCGTCCGGGGGTGTCCTCTCAGCGTACGCGCCTCGCCCCCTCCCCGCTGCGAGATGCCACTTGTGTACGCGACACGCCGTGAAAAGCGTGCACAAGTGGCATCTCGCGGCGGGAGGAGGGGGGTCAGTCGCGGACCGTGGAGAGGGGCTCGGTGATGCTCTCGAGGCTGCGGCGCTCGGCGTCGACGCCGAAGATCAGGGCGACGAGGCCGCCGACGATCATCACCGCCGCGCCGACGAAGTAGCCGACGGTGAGCGGGCCGCGGTCGCTGCCGTCGCCGATCAGCACGCCGTAGAGGGTGGGCGCGACGGCGCCGGCGATCTGGCCGAGGGTGAAGAAGTACGAGATCGCCTGGCTGCGCAGCTCCAGGGGGAAGATCTCGCTGACCGTCAGGTAGGCGCTCGAGGCGCCGGCGGAGGCGAAGAAGAACGAGACGCACCAGAGGATCGTCTGGGTCGTCGCGGTCAGCACGTCCATGCTGAACAGCAGCGCCGACAGCGCGAGCACTGCCCCGGAGACGCCGTAGGTGAGGAAGATCATCTTCCGCCGGCCCCAGACGTCGAAGAGGTGGCCGAGCACCAGCGGACCGACGAGGTTGCCGATCGCGAACGGGAAGAAGAAGTACGAGACGGCGCTCTGCTCCACCCCGTAGAAGTTCTCCAGCACCAGCGCGTAGGTGAAGAAGATCGCGTTGTAGAGGAACGACTGGGTGATCATCATGGTCGCGCCGACCAGCGTCCGCTTCGGGTACTGCTTGATCAGAACCCGCGCGATGGTGCGGAACGGGATGCTCTCGGTCGCCTTCACGGTGATCGCCTGCGAGTCGTCGACCGGCTCGAGGGTGCCGCCCTCCGCTTCGACGCGGCGCTCGATCTCGTCGACCGTCCGCTCCGCCTCCTCCTCGCGGCCGTGGGTCATCAGCCAGCGCGGGCTCTCGGGGATGTGCCGCCGGAGGTAGATGATCGCGAGCCCGAGGATCGGCCCGAGGAAGAAGCCGAGGCGCCAGCCGACGTTCTCGGCGAAGAGCTCGTCGTTGAGGAAGAAGAGGTTCGCCGCGGAGCCGAGCGCCGCGCCGCCCCAGTAGGTCCCGTTGATCGCGATGTCGACGCGGCCGCGGTACTTCGAGGGGATCAGCTCGTCGATCGCGGAGTTGATCGCCGCGTACTCGCCGCCGATGCCCATCCCGGCGAAGAAGCGGAAGACGGCGAGGAAGAGGTAGTTCGGCGCGAGCCCGGCCAGGCCGCTCGCGACCAGGTAGATCACCAGCGTCAGGATGAAGAGCTTGCGCCTCCCGAGCCGGTCGCTCAGCCGCCCGAAGATCAGCGCGCCGACGATCTGGCCGACCAGGTACACCGTGCCGAGCACGCCGACCTGCGCGGCCGAGAGGTCGAACTCCTTGGCGAAGCCGGCGCTCGCGACGATCTGGATCTCGAGGCCGTCGAGCACCCAGGAGAAGCCGAGGCCGACGACGATCGACCAGTGGAACCGCGTCCACGGGAGCCGGTCGATGCGGGCGGGGACGAGGCTCCGGGTGGGGCCGCGCTCTTCGGTGTCGGTCGACATGGCTCGCGCCTTCCTGTCGCCCCGGCTGCGCTGCTGATGCGCGCGGTCCCGGACGCGGCGAGACGACGATAGACCCGAGCATCGCCGGGCTATGCACCCCTTGCCACGGTGCTGCTGCCGGGTGTATCCGGCGACGTGCGCGTCTGCTCCCCTCCGCGAGATGCCACTTGTGCACGCCTTCCTCGGCGTGTCGCGTGCACAAGTGGCATCTCGCGGACGGGGGAGGGCGGGGTGGGTAGCGTGGGGGGATGATCGATGCGACGCCCGCTGGAACGCCCGCCTACGTTTTGAGCGAGGGGCCCGTCTGGGACGGGGAGACCGGCCGGCTCACCTGGGTGGACATCGAGGCGGGGGCCGTGCTGTCCGCGCCGCTGACCACCGACGGGATCGGCGCGATCACGCGCTCGGACGTCGGGGAGCAGGTCGGCTGCGCGCTGCCGCTCGGCGACGGCCGGGTGCTCGTCGCGCTCACCCGCCGCCTCGCGATCCTCGAGGTCGACGGCTCGCTGACCCGCGGCTCCGCGCTGCTGCCCGAGGGGCACCGCTTCAACGACGGCTCCATCGACCCGCAGGGCCGGCTGGTCGTCGGCTCGCTGACGCTGGGCGAGTCGGTCGGCGACGACGTGCTGCTGCGGCTCGAGCACGACGGAGCGGTCACCGTGCTCGACCACGACCTGCGGCTGTCGAACGGCCTCGCCTGGTCGCCCGACGGCGCGGTGATGTACTCGGTCGACACGGAGTCGGGCGTGATCTACCGGCGGCCGTACCTGGACGGGGTGAACGGTCCGCGCGAGACCTTCCTCGAGCCGGAGGAGGGCGTCTTCCTCGACGGCATGACCGTCGACTCCGAGGGCCGGCTGTGGTGCTCGGTCTGGGGCGGGAGCGGCGTGCGCGTCTACGACTCCGAGGGCCGGCGCCTCGAGGGCGAGGGGATCGCGATCGACGCGCCGCACGCCTCCAGCATCGCGTTCGCGGGCGAGGCTCTCGACATCGCCGTGGTGTCGTCCGCCTCGCGCGACCTGTCGGCGGACGAGCGGGCGCGGTACCCGCTCGCGGGTGGACTGTGGCTCGCGCGGCCCGGAGCGACCGGGCTGCCGGCGCCGCGCTGGGTCGAGACACGGCTTCCGTGACGCGGGTGCGCTGACGCTCCTGCTCTGACGCGGCCGCCCCGACGCACTCGGGCCGCCGCGCCGACCGTCAGTCGGCGTCGACCGCCGCGGACGGCTCCGACGCGGGCTGAGGCGTCAGGGTGACCCGCGAGATCCGGTAGCGGTCGGTCTCGGCGACGCGGAGCACGTGGTCGCCGACGACGAGGGTGTCGCCCACCACGGCGACGCGGCCGATGCGGTCGAGCACGTAGCCGCCGATCGTCTCGTACGGTCCCTCGGGCAGCTCGATGCCGAGCAGCTCCTCCAGGTCCTCCAGGATCATGCCGCCGTCGAGGTCCTGCAGCTGCTCGGCCGCCTTCGCGTCGACGTCCTGGCGCGCGCCGTCGTACTCGTCGTAGATCTCGCCGACGAGCTCCTCGAGCAGGTCCTCGAGGGTGATGATGCCGTCGGTCCCGCCGTACTCGTCGATGACGACCGCGATCTGGTGGCCGTCCTGCCGCATCGTGCGCAGAGCCGCGAGCACCTTGGTCGTGCCGGGGACCGCCAGGATCGGGCGGGTGATGTCGGCGACGCGGCTCGCGGTGCCGTCGCGGCCCGCCTCCGGGAAGGCGGCCATCAGGTCGCGCACGTGCACGAAGCCGAGGACGTCGTCGCGGTTCTCGCCGACCACCGGGTAGCGCGAGTGCGGCCGGCCGAGCACCTCCGCGTAGCCCTCGGCGACGGGGAGATCGCCGCGGAGGAAGTCGACGTCCGGGCGCGGGCGCATCACCTCGGCGACGCGCCGGTCGTCGGCACGGAAGACGTCGGCGAGCAGCTGGCGGCTGTCCTCGGCGATCTCGGTGTTGCTCGAGATCATGTCGCGCACCTCGTCCGCCGAGACGCTCTCGCCCTTCTCGCGCGGATCCGCGCCCAGCAGTCGGACGACGGCGTCGGTGGAGACCGACAGCAGCCAGATGATCGGTCGCATCAGGCGGGCGAGCGTGTTCAGCGGCGGGGCGAGCACCTTGGTGAACGCGACCGACTTCTGCATCGCGAGGCGCTTGGGCACGAGCTCGCCGAGGACGAGCGAGAGGTAGGCGATGACGAGGGTCATCAGGATCAGCGCGACCGTCGACGCCGCGCCGTTCGACAGCCCGAGCGACTCGAGCGGCGGCACGAGGTCCGGCGCGATCGTCGAGGCGCCGTACGCGGAGGAGAAGAAGCCGGCGAGCGTCACGCCGATCTGCACGGCCGAGAGGAAGGTGTTCGGGTTCCGCACCAGCTCGGCGATGCGCCGGCCCCGCTCGCTGCCCGCCTCGATCGCGCGCACCTGGCTCTCGCGCAGGCTGACGATCGCCATCTCGGTGCCGGCGAACACCCCGCCGATGAGCACGAACAGCACGACGAGGCCGATGTTGAGGAGGGTGTCCAGATCCACGGTGCTCAGAGTACGGACGTCCGCTCGGAGAACGCCTCGCGCTCTCTCAGGCTAGGGCGCGGGCGGCCGCACTCATTCCGCCGGCTCGACTCCTCAGAAGTTGCGGTAGTCGCGCCCGACTACCGCAACTTCTGGAGGGTGAGGAGGGGGGCTCGTGGTCGGGACGAATCCACTCCTCAGAAGTTGCGGGAGTCGGTGGCGAGTACCGCAACTTTTGGAGAGTGGCGGGGGGTGCGGGGAGCAGCCGGCGGTCAGGCGTCGCCGGGGCGGACGCCGATCGTCAGGATGAGGTTCGCGTAGATGCGGCGGTCGCCGCTGGCGATGGTGAGGGCGACGTCGTCGGTGCGGGCCTCGGCGTAGAAGGCGTGGCGCTCGACAGAGGTGAAGGGGACGCCGTCGAGGGTGGCGCGGAAGGCGTCCTGCGCGGGCACGTCGAGGCCGGGCGCGGGGGTCATCACGGTCGCCTCCTCGACGACGATCGCGGTGAGCAGGGCCTCGAGGATCTCGTCGACGGTGAGCGTGTCCGGCCGCAGGTTGAGGTGCACGAGCGCGGAGTTGCGACCCAGCGTGGTGCCGACGGGGTAGTTGCCGTCGGCGATCAGGATGCGGGAGCCGTGCCCGGCGCGGGCGAGCGCGTGCAGGATCTCGGGGTGCAGGAGGGTCGTGGTCAGCATGGTGCTCCTAGGTGCTCGGGTGGAGGTGGGCGACGGAGGCGCCGGCGACCAGCCGGCTGGGAAGGGTGCGGGTCTCGAAGGGCTCGGCGCCGCCGTCGAGCCGAGCGCGGACGAGTGCGGCGGCCTCGGCGGCGATCGCGTCGGTCGGCTGGACGACGATGGTCAGCGGCGGCCGCACCACCCGTGCGAGCTCGACCGTGTCGAAGCCGACGATCGAGAGATCGGCGGGGAGGCGGAGACCGGAGTCGCCGAGCGCGGTCAGCGCGCCGATCGTCAGCTCGCGGTTGCTGGCGAAGACCGCGGTCGGCCGGTCGCGGCGGGCGAGGATCCGCTCCATCGCCGCGACGCCGCTGTCCAGCGTGAGCGGGCCGAGTTCGACGTGCGGGGCCTCGAGTCCGCGGGAGGCGAGCTCCTCGAGGACGCCGGCGGTGCGCTCGCGGGTGGTCGAGACGTCCGGATCGCCGCCGAGCACCGCGATCGAGCGGTGGCCGTGGTCGGCGAGGTGCCGGGCGGCGGAGGCGCCGGCCGCGCGGTTGTCGAGCACCACGCGGTCGGTCGCGAGTGCGTCGTCGACCCAGTCCACCGTGACGACGGGGGTGCCCTGCTCGGAGGCGCTGCGCAGGGCCGCGACGTCGCCCGCGGTCGGGACGGCGACGATCCCGTCGACCATCTTCTCCAGCAGCAGCCCGACGGCGGCGCCCGGCTCGGGCAGGCTGACGCCGATCAGCACGCCGATGCCGTCGCTCCGCAGGGCCCGCTCGAGCCCGGCGATGATCGAGAGGTGGAACTCGTTGTCCAGCGCCGGCAGCAGCACGCCCACGGTGCGGGATCGCCGCGAGCGCAGCCCGCGGGCGAAGCCGTTGACGCGGAAGTCGAGCCGCGCGGCCGCCGCCTCGATCGCGACGGCGTTCTCGGGGCGCACCGGCAGGCCGTTGTAGTGCTTCGAGATCGTGGAGAGCGACAGGCCGGTGAGCCGCTGCAGGTCCTTGTAGGTCGCCATCTCAGAGGGCGGGGGAGCCGTAGCCGTCCCAGCCGGGGATCGTCCCGTCGGCGTCCCACAGGTCGAGCCAGTCGGTGCTGCCCGGCCAGAGGAAGACCTGCCCCTTGATCAGCCGGTTGTTGCGCTCGGCACCGCGCAGCGACTCCTGCTCGGCGGCGGTGAGGGCGAGGGAGGCGGCGGCCAGGTTGGCCTCGATCTGCTCGGGCTTCACCGCGAACGGGATCGGGATCTGGCCGCGGTTGACGGCCCAGGCGAGGCAGACGACGACCGGGTGCACGCCGCGCTCGCGGGCGATCGCCTGCACAGCCGGGTGCTCGATGTCGACCAGATCGCCGTCGACGCGGTCGCGCTCGGGGCGGGACGGCGAGCCGAGCGGCGAGTACCCGATCGGCTGGACCCCGTGGTCGAGGCAGTAGCGGAACAGCTCCGGCTGCTGGAAGCAGGGGTGCAGCTCCATCTCGTTGAGCGCGGGCGCGATGCGCACGTCGGCGAGGATCCGCTCGAGCTTGGCGATCGTGACGTTGGAGGTGCCGAGATGCCGGACGAGACCGCGGTCGACGAGCGACTCGAGCGCCGCCCAGGTGCGCAGGAACGCGGCATGCTCGTAGGGGCGCGCCTCCGGGTCGCGGGCGTCGGTCTCCGCGTGCGGCGGGTGGTGGTTGGGGAAGGGCCAGTGCACGAAGACGGCGTCGAGCACGTCCAGGCCGAGGTCCTCGAGCGAGCGCTCGACCGAGGCGACGGCGGCCTCGGGCTCGTGCGCGTCGTTCCAGATCTTCGACATCACGAAGAGATCGTCGCGGGGCACTCCGGAGTCGGCGATCGCCCGGCCGACGCGCGGCTCGTTGCCGTACACGGTGGCGCAGTCGAGCAGGAGGAAGCCGGCGCGGAGCGAGTGCTCGACGGCGAGACCGACCGTCTCGGCGTCGTAGCGGTCGGAGCCGAAGGTGCCGGCGCCGATCGCGGGGATGCGGCGGCCGCTCGCGAGGATGCGGTGCGCCGGCGGGGCAGCGGTGATGCTGGCGGCGGTGTCGGCGGCGTCCATGCCACTCCTCGGGGTCGTGAGGCGAAACGATTCGCAGCCAGCCTAGGTGCATCCCCGGTCATTGCGACAGCGCCGGCAGGCGAAACGACGCGAATCGTTTCGCCTCCCGGCGCCGGCGGCCGCGCGCGCTACTTGCCGGTCACCGCGTCCTTGACGGCGCCGACCGCCTTCTCGACGATGTTCGGCTTCGGCGAGGTGCCGTAGAAGCGCTCGTCCGGCTGGGTGGGCGGCGGCATCGGCACGCCGTCGTCCGGGCTCGCCGTGCGGTAGCTGAACTCGCCCTTGCCGTCGGGCGTGGGTCCGGACGCCCAGCTGCCCTCGGCGGCGGCGGCGCCGTCCGAGAAGTTGATGTACTCGTAGGACACCGAGCGCTCCTCCTTCGAGAGCGGGAAGTTCGACGGCACCGGCAGGTCCTCCGCACCCTCCGCGCGCAGCTCGGCGGCGGCGGCGATCCACTGGTTCTGGTGCATCGTGTCGCGGGCCAGGAGGAACGACAGCAGGTCCCGCACGCCGTGGTCGTCGGTCATGTGGTACAGCCGCGCCACCTGCAGGCGGCCCTGCATCTCGGCGTTCGCGTTGGCGGTGAAGTCGGCCAGCAGGTTGCCGCTCGCCGTGATGTACGAGCCCTGCCAGGGGTTGCCGTTGCTGTCGACGGGGCGCACGCCCGCGCCGGCGACGATCGCGGCCTGGATGTCGGTGCCGCCGATGACCGCGCCGAGGACCGGGTCCTTCTTGATCGCGTCCTCGGACTGCTCGACGGGGGCCTTCTCGAGCAGCTGGGCGATCATGATCGCGATCATCTCGACGTGGCCGAACTCCTCTGCGCCGATGCCGTAGAGCAGGTCGCGGTACTTGCCCGGCTCGTGGGCGTTCCAGGCCTGGAAGCCGTACTGCATGGCGACGGTGATCTCGCCGTACTGGCCGCCGAGCACCTCCTGGAACCGGCGGGCGAAGACGGCGTCGGGCTTGGAGGGGGAGGACGTGAACTGGAGCTCTTGACGGTGGAAGAACATGCGGTCGTACCTTTCCGGGAGCAGTCGGTGCGGACCTCGTCGCCCGCGCTTCGACGGTAGGCAGGGCCCTCCGACGCTCAGAAGGGGCTTGACCTCTCCCGCCGCTGCTCCCGGATCGGACCTGTCGGCGCTCCCGGATCGGACCAGCCGCGCTCCCGGATCAGACCAGGCGGCGCGACCCCTCCGTGACCACGCGGAACCATCGGGCGCCGTAGCCGTCGACGCCGACCGTGACCGTGCCGTCGTCGCCGATCGGCTGCGACTCGCCGCCGAGGGAGTCGACCAGGCGCGAGCCCGGCTCCGAGTCGGGGAGCGTGATCGTCACCGTGCGCGGGCTCGAGGCGAAGCTGTGCACCGCGACGGTCGTGCCGGTCGACGCGGACATTCGGTGCGCGAAGACGCAGGACTGGTCGGCCGGGAGGTGGGTGTACTCGCCCCAGCCGATCTCGGGCGAGCGGCGGTAGAGCCAGGCGAGACCCTTGATGTGCGCGAGCAGCGAGCCGGGGTCGCGGAGCTGGGCGGCGGCGTTGACGTGCTCCGGGCCGAAGCCGCCGCCGGGTGGGGCCGCGAGGAGGTCGCCGGGCTCGGTGCGCGAGAAGCCGCCGTTCGCGGCGGAGGTCCACTGCATCGGCGTGCGGACGCCGCTGCGGCCCGGGATGTCGGCGTTCTCGCCCATCCCGATCTCCTCGCCGTAGTAGAGCACCGGCGCGCCCGGCAGCGAGAAGAGCAGGCTGTACACCATGCGGATGCGGCGCGGGTCGCCGTCCAGCATCGGCGGGAGGCGGCGCACGATGCCGCGGCCGTGGATCCGCTGCGACTCCTCCGGCGCGAACGCGGTGAAGACCTCCTCGCGCTCGTCGTCGGTGAGCTGCGAGAGGGTCAGCTCGTCGTGATTGCGGACGAAGTTCGCCCACTGGCTGCCGACGGAGATCGGCGGGCGGCTCGCGATCGCCTCGACGAGCGGCGTCGCGTCCTCCCTGGCGAGTGCGAGGTAGAGGCGCTGGTTGCCGATGAAGTCGAACTGCATCGACAGCTCGTCGGCGTCCTCGCCGCCGAAGAAGGCGAGCTGCTCGTCGCGGGTCGTGTTCACCTCGCCGAGGAGCATCGCCTCGCCCGAGCGGCGGCTGATGAAGCGGCGCAGCAGGCGCAGCCACTCGTGCTCGTCGCGGGCGCCCGGCTCGATCAGGTAGGGCACCGCGTCGACGCGGAAGCCGTCGACCCCGAGCTGCAGCCAGAAGCCGACGAGCTTGGCGATCTCGTCGCGCACCGCTGGGTTGTCGGTGTTCAGGTCCGGCTGGTGCCGGTAGAAGTTGTGCAGGTAGTACTGCCCGGCCTCCTCGTCGAAGAACCAGACGCCGTCCTCAACGTCCGGGAAGACGTTCGCCGGCTGGTCGGCCGGCGGCTCGTCGCGCCAGACGTAGTAGTCGCGGTAGGGGCTGTCGGGGGAGGATCGCGCCGCCTGGAACCACGGGTGCTGGTCGCTGGTGTGGTTGACGACCAGGTCGACGATGACGCGCATCCCGCGGTCGTGCGCGGTGCGGATCACCTCGACGACGTCGCCGTGGTGGCCGTAGCGCTCGTCGACACCGTAGAAGTCGCTGATGTCGTAGCCGTTGTCCTTGCCGGGCGAGGAGTAGAACGGCGCGAGCCAGAGGCAGCTGACCCCGAGCTCGGCGAGGTAGTCGATCCGGTGCGCGAGACCCTCGAGGTCGCCGACGCCGTCGTCGTCCCAGTCCATGAAGGTCTTGACGTCGAGGTTGTAGTAGACGGCGGCGCGCCACCACAGGTCGCTGGTGTCGGTGACCCTCATGCGGCCGCTCCCGCGGTGGGGGCGGGGGTCGTGCGGGCGGGTGCAGGGGCGGTGCCGCCGGCGAGGGCAGTGGGGGCGAGGGGGGTCATGGCGCTCCGGGGTCGGGTCGGGGAGGGTCGCCCTCGACGCTAGGTGCGCGGTGGATCTGCGTCTGCTCGTTGATTTCTCAGGCTCTCGCCGATGCCCAGCGCGTCGGAGTCGTCGTCGATCCCGCGAGTCCTCGGAAGTCGTCGTACTCGAGCGCCGAGTGCGACGACTTCTGGAGAGTGGCGGGATGTCGGCCCCTGCGGCGCGCGGGTCAGTCGCGGGCGCGGCGGGTCTGCTTCGCGTTCGCGCGCTGGAGGGCGTCGACGAGCTCGGCCTTGGTCATGCGGGAGCGGCCTGAGACGTCGAGGCGCTTCGCGAGGTCGAGGAGGTGGGCCTTCGTGGCGTTCGCGTCGACTCCGCCGGCCGTGTCGCCGTCGCCGTCCGGGCCGCGCTGGGCGGCGCGGTCGTCGGAGGGGCCGCTCTCGGCCTTGCGCTCCCAGTGGTCGCCGACCTTCTCGTACTCGTGCTTCAGCGCGGCGAAGGCCGTTCGGTGCGCTCGCTCACCCTCGCCGTAGCTGTCGACGGCCGAGTCGTGCGCGGCCGACCACAGCTTCTGCGCGTGCTCGTCCGACCGCTCGATCGTCGACGGGATCTCCTCTTTCGCGGGCATGCTGCCTCCCTCTCGTCGCTTCGACGCTACCCCCGCCGTCCCCCGCCGCGAGATGCCACTTGTGCACGCTTTCGTCGGCGTGTCGCGTACACAAGTGGCATCTCGCGGAGGAGGAGAGGGGGAGAGGGTCAGCCGAGGAGGCGGTCCTGGACGAAGGCGCTGGCGAAGCGGTCGGTGGGGTCCCAGGCGGAGCGGAGGGTGCGCCACTCGTCGAGGTGCGGGTAGAGCGGGGCGATATCGGCGGCGGTCGCGAGGAAGTGCTTGCCCCAGTGCGGACGGGCGCCGAGCGGGAGCAGCGCGCCCTCGACGGCGGGCAGCACGGCGTCGACGCCGGCGCGGTCCTTCTTGAAGGTGAAGTGGATGCCGACGCTGTCGCGACCGGAGGCGGGGGAGAGCCACTGGTCGTCGCCGGCCATGGTGCGCAGCTCGGTGATCAGCAGGACCTCGTCGATCCGCTCGCCGATCGCGCGCAGGGCCACGAGCGCCTCGCGGATGTTCTCGCGCGGCACCATGTACTCGCTCTGGATCTCGTCGCCGGCGCTCGGCTCGCGGTCGAGGCGGAAGTGCGGCAGGCGCTCCGACCAGGGGCCGACCGAGCCGCCGAACGGGTTGAGGTTCGAGTCGACGCCCTCGGAGACGGCGAACAGCGAGGCGGAGGCGGCGACCGCGCCGAGATGCGTCGCGTCGACGTCGGCGACCGAGCCCTGCTCGACCTTGGTCTTCAGCCAGAGCTGCTCGACGGTGGGGCTCGACCAGTGCGTCATCAGGCTCACGCTGTAGGCGGAGGAGGTGATCGCGTCGAAGTCGTCGAGCACGCGGTCCCAGGGCAGGTCGACGAAGGCGTCCTGGCGGACGTCGAAGGTCGGCTGGATGTCGAGGGTCACCCGGGTGACGACGCCGAACGCGCCGAGGCCGACGACGACGCCCTCGAAGCCGGGCTCGCCGCGGCGGATCGTGCGCAGCGAGCCGTCGGCCGTGACCAGCTCGAGCGCCGAGACGGCGGAGGAGAGGTTGGCGTTGCGGTCGCCCGAGCCGTGGGTGCCGGTCGAGATCGCGCCGGCCACCGAGATGTGCGGGAGCGAGCCCATGTTGTGCAGGGCGTAGCCGTTGCTGTGCAGGTGCGAGGCGACGATGCCGTAGCGGGTGGCTCCGCCGACCGTGATCGTGCTCGCCTCGGCGTCGATCACCGGGTCGGAGGCGATGCGGCCGAGGTGCAGCAGCGCCCCCGGAGTGTCGGGGAGGGCGTTGAAGGAGTGGCGGGTGCCGAGCGCGCGGACCCGCTCGTTCCCGCGGACGAGGTTCTGCACCTCGTCGATCGACTCCGGCTCGAGGATGTCGGCGGCGCGGTACTCGTACGTGCCCGCCCAGTTGCTCCGTTGCGTCATGGCTCCATTCTGCCGGGCTCGCCGCCGGTTTGTTGCCAGGTGCAACGAATCCACGGCGAGCCCTCGGTGACGAGCCTGCGGCGGAGCTCAGTACTCGATGCGTCCGTGCCGGTCGTGGAACTCGCCGGTCGGGCCGTCGGGGCCGAGCAGGGCGAGCGCGACGGTCGCGTCGGTGCCCTCGGTGACGGTCTGGTGCCCGCCGTGGCCGTTGAAGTCGGTCGCGGTGTAGCCGGGGTCGCTCGCGTTGATCCGGAACTCGGGGAGGTTCTTCGCGTACTGCACGGTCAGGGTGATCACCGCGGCCTTCGAGGCGGCGTAGGGGATCGCGGGCACGCCGAACTCGTCCCGGCCGGGGGTGGCGAGGGCGCGGGGCCAGCCGACTCCGGAGGAGACGTTGACGACGACGGGCGCGGCCGAGCGGCGCAGCAGCGGCAGCGCGGCCTGGGTCACGCGGACGATGCCGACGACGTTCGTCTCGAGGACGCTCGCCATCGCCTCCGCCGACAGGTCGTCGACGCCGAAGGAGGTGCCGAGGATCCCGGCGTTGTTGACGAGGACGTCGAGGGCGGGGAGCGAGGCGAGGGCGGCGTCGACGCTCGCCTGGTCGGTCACGTCGAGCTGCACGACCTGCGCACCGAGCGCTCGGGCGGCGTCGCCCTTCGCGGGGTCGCGCATGCCGGCGTACACGGTGTGGCCGGCCTCGATCAGGCGGCGGGCGGTCTCGAGGCCGAGGCTCTTGTTGGCCCCGGTGATCAGTGTCGTTGTCATGGCTCCATGCTCCGCCCCGCTGCCCCGCCCGCCCAGGCCCCGGTCGACGGGAGGACCAGCAGTACCAGGACCGCTCCGCCCCCGCGGGGGATCATGGGGGCATGAGCGAATTCGCGGACGTCCTCCGCTCCTGGCGCGAGCGCGTGACGCCCGCCGAGGTGGGCCTGCCCGCCGGACCGAGCCGCCGGACCGCGGGCCTGCGCCGCGAGGAGCTCGCCGCGCTGGCGGGCGTGAGCGTCGACTACATCGTGCGGCTGGAGCAGGGCCGTGCCGTGCACCCCTCGGCGCAGCTGCTCGGCGCGCTGGCCTGCGCGCTGCGGGTGACGGAGGCGGAGCGCGACCACCTCTACCGGGTCGCGGGGGTCGCGCCGCCGACCGCGACGCAGGTGCCGCAGCACATCACCCCGGGCGTGCAGCGGATCGTCGACCGCTGCGGCGACGTGCCGCTGGCCGTCTTCAGTGCGGCGCACGACATCCTGCTGTGGAACCCGCTCTGGGCGGCGCTGAACGGCGACCCCTCGCGGCACACGGGCCTGGACCGCAATCTGGTCTGGCGCTCCTTCACGCAGGGGCACGAGGGCACCGAGTTCGACGACCAGCACGCCGAGGATTTCGCCAACGATCTGGCGGCGGATCTGCGCGCGGCGGTGGGCCGCTACCCGGACGACGCGGCGCTCGCGCACCTGGTGGCGCGGCTGCGGGCGACCTCGCCCGACTTCGAGCGGCGCTGGGCCGTGGCCCGGGTCGCCGAGCACCGCTCCAGCCGGAAGACGGTGACCTCGACGCCGGTCGGACCGATCACGATCGACTGCGACGTGCTGGCCGTGCCGGGCGGCGACCTGCGGATCGTCGTCTACACGGCGACGCCCGGCTCCACCGACCAGACGCGGCTCGACCTGCTCCGCGTCACGGGGCTGCAGGAGCTCGTGGCGCACTGACCGGGTCGACCGACCGGTCGTCGGCGGGCGCGCTCGCGCCGAGCCGGTGCCGGCGCTCGATCGCCTGGCCCGCGTAGCCCGCGGCGACGATCAGCGCGGCGCCGACCGCCCCGAGCGGCCCGATCGCCTCGCCTGCGACGACGACGCCGACGAGCAGCGCCCAGACCGGCTCCGTCCCCATCAGGATGCTGGCGCGCGCCGCCGAGGTGCGCCGGACCGCCCAGAGCTGGACCACGAAGGCGAAGACCGAGCAGAGCAGCCCGAGGAAGAGGACGCCGGCCCAACCGCCGGTGTCGAGGGCCAGGGCGGCCGCGGGCAGGTCCGGCCCGGCGAGCAGCGAGAAGACGGCGGCGCAGACGACCAGCTGCACGAGGACCACGCCGAGCGAGCCCTCCGTGCGCCCGCGGACGAGCCGGGCGCTGGCCGTGACGTGCACGGCGCGCACCACGGCCGCCGCGAGCACGAGGGCGTCGCCCCAGGTCGGGGTGCGCAGACCGCCGTCCGAGACGAGCAGGGCGACTCCGACCACGGCGGCCACGGCGGTGACGAAGAAGGAGCGCGGCAGCCAGGAGCGGGAGGCGAGGCCCTCGAGCGCGGGAGTCAGCACCAGGGCGAGGCTGATCAGCAGGCCCGCGTTGGTCGCCGAGGTGAGGTGGACGCCCCAGGTCTCGAGCCCGATGATCGCAGCCTGCGAGGCGCCGAGGAGGGCGGCGACGGCGAGCCCGCGACCGCGGGGGAGGCGCTCGCGACGGGCGAGGCAGAGCAGGGCGAGCGCGGCGGCGGCGGTGAGGAAGCGCAGCGCGACGGTCGAGGGGACGCCGATGTCGGCGGCGACGTCCTTCGCGGCGACGAAGCTCGCGCCCCAGACGGCGGCGACGGCGAGCAGCAGCAGGTCGACGGCGAGGTCGGGGCGGGAGCGGAGGGGCATGGAGACAGTGTCGCGGGTGCGAAGCGGAAGAGCGATCGGCCGGTTCTTCATCGACGATGAAGCGGAAGCGTGCGGTTAGGCTCGCGGCCATGGACCCCGCCCGCCTCCGCCTGCTCCGCGAGCTCGGTGACCGCGGGAGCGTGGCGGCCGTCGCGGCGGCGCTCGGGGTCAGCCCCTCCGCGGTGTCGCAGCAGCTCGCCGCCCTGCAGGCGGGCGTCCCGGTGCCGCTCACGATGAAGGAGGGGCGGCGGCTCGTGCTCACCGAGGCGGGAGAGGCGCTCGCGATCGCGGGGACGCGGGTGCAGGAGGCGCTCGCCGCGGCGAAGGACACGCTCGGCTCGTTCCTCCGGCACGACGACCGTCCCGTCCGGCTGTCGGCGTTCCACAGCGCGGGGCTCGCGCTCTTCGGTCCGCTGCTCGCGGCGCTCGCCGACGGCCCGCGGGTGGCGCTCGCCGACGCGGACGTCGCGCAGAGCCGCTTTCCGGGGCTGACGGCCGACCACGACCTCGTCGTCGCGCACCGCCTGCCGCAGGATCCGGAGTGGCCGCGGGCCCGGCTGGTCGTCACCCCGCTCCTCGTCGAGCCGCTCGACATCGCGCTGCCGGCCGCGCATCCGCTCGCCGCGCAGCCGAGCATCCGGCCCGAGCAGCTCGCCGACGAGCTGTGGGTCTCGACGCACGAGGGCTTCCCGCTCACGGGCGTGCTCGAGCATCTCGGCGCGCTGATCGGGCGCGCCCCGCGGGTCGCGCACCGGATCAACGAATTCTCGGTCGCCGCTCGAGTCGTCCGCTCCGGCGCCGCGATCGCGATCCTGCCCCGGATCACCGCGGCGCCGCTCGCGGTCGACGGCATGGTCCTCCGCCCGCTCGAGGGCGCCGGCCTCGTCCGCCACGTCGACGTGCTGGCCCGCCCGGACGCGCTCGCCCGCACCGCGGTCCGCACCGTGCTGGCGGCGCTGCGCCGCGTCGCGGCGGACGCGGCCGGCTGAGGGCTCCACCACTGGCGCCGGCGGATCTACTTGGAAGAGACGCCCGCAGACATGCTGGTCGAGTAGCCCCGCAGGGGCGTATCGAGACCTGCCGTTGTCAGCACGGTGGTCTGCAGGCTGCTCGTCCGGAGCCGGCGGATCTCGATACGCCCGCTTCGCGGGCTACTCGATCAGCATGATCGGCCGGCCCGCTGCGCGCGCTACTCGGTCAGCAGGGACGGGCTGCCGTCTCTCGCCCCGCGGGTGCCTGTCGCCCAGCTGATCGACCGTTCATTCGGGGTGTCTTTCCGAGTGCGATTCCACAAGTCCTTCTTGCTCGATCCGCGTACACTCGAGGGATGAGCACCCTCGCAGGAACGCAGAAGCCCGGTCTCCGGGCGCATCAGGAGGCGACCCGCGCCTCCGTCCCCGAGCTCGTCTCGGGACTGCGCGAGATCATCGGCGTGCGGCTGGTCGCCTACCTCGGGAACGTCAAGTCGACGCGTGCGGTCGCGGAGTGGGCGGACGGAGCTCGGAAGCCCGGCGAGACGGACGTCGATCGACTGCGACTCGCTTACCAGGTCGCGATCCTCCTCCGCGAGCAGAACGAGGCGGTGACCGTGCAGTCCTGGTTCAAGGGCATGAATCCGGCGCTCGGCGACGTCTCGCCGGCCCGTGTGCTGCGCGAGGGTGCCCCGGACGTCGTCGGCCCGGACGTCATGGGCGCCGCGAAGGCGTTCGCTTTCATCGGATGACACCGCAGCTGGTCGTCGCGCAAGACCCCGGGGAGGTCTGGCGCGTCGGGTATCGCCCGCGGCCCTGGGACTGGCCCGACTGGCGGTACGCCACCGATCACGGTCGCTTCAACGGGCGCTGGGACGATCAGCTCGCGGAGTTCCGGACGCTCTACACCGGCGAGTCCCTCGAGGCGTGCCTCTTCGAGGTGCTGGCGCACTTCCGCCCCGAGCCCGGGATCGACTCCGAACCGGACGAGATCGTGGACGCGGACGGCTGGGTCGAGCTGTTCCCGGACGCGGCGGCGGGAACGGTCGGCCGAGGCTGGGCAGTGGACCGGATGGTCGGGACGGCTCGCCAGACCGGCAGCTACTGCCTCATCACCCACTCCGAGAGCCTCGGCGCCGTCCAGGCGTCCTTCCCCTTCGAGCGGTTCGGGCTGACGCCCTGTCTTCTCGACGCCTCGGTCGTCAAGAATCCGGACCACCGCGATCTGACCCGGTCCATCGCCCGCTGGCTGTTCGATGAGCCAGGCCCTGACGGCCGTGACGCCGCTCTCGACGGGGTCGCCTTCCGGTCTCGATTCGGCGACGAGCTCCGACTGTGGGCGGTCTTCGAGCGACCGGAGGACGCGGAAGAGGGCGTGAGCCACTGTCTGCTCGACCGGAGTGAGGCGCCCCTCGATGCGGAGGGGCCGGAGCTGTCCCGCGTCTTCGCGGTGCACGGCATCCGCTGGGCCGACGGCCCCTGACGTCGTCCGCCCTTCCGGACGGGCCCGTTCTGAGACTCGCTGTCTGCTGGCTCCACTTCTGGCGCCGAGTGGATCTCGATACGCCCGCTACGTGGGCTACTCGATCAGCATGAAGGGGCCGACCGCCGCCATTGCTCGATCAGCGTCAAGGGCCACCCGCCGCCGCTGCTCGATCGGCAGGAGGAGACGGCCCGCTGCGCGGGCTGCTCGATCAGCAGGGGAGGGGCGGGTGTCCTCCCAAGGCCCTCCATGGAAAGTGGAGCAACTGCCGCTGAAGAGCGTCGAAGACTCCCTTCTGCGTGGAGCGGGCGGCCGGGATGCGAGGCTGGAAACCTCACCGCAACACGGTTTGTCCGTGCATCGGGGAGCGGGGGCCGTCGCGGCGCGGAAATCCTCCGTGCGACGACGCGCCGGAGTGCCCGGCTGCGGTCGACTGGGTCAGCGCCGCCCCCTCGGCGCGTGCCTTCCCCCGGGCCCGCCCCATCGGGTCCGCCCCACCCCCCAGCCCTCGACGCCCCTTGGAGCCCGCATGCCCCGCACCGCCCCGTCCCGGTCCCGCCTCCGCTCCGTGCTCGGCGTCCTCGCCGTCGCCGTCGTCGCCGGAACCACGCTCGCCGCCTGCTCCAACGGCTCCGACGCCGCCGAGTCCGGCGACGCCGGCTCGTTCGGCGAGGCCACGATGCAGCTCTCCTGGGTCCCCCACGTCGAGTTCGCGGGCGAGTACCTCGCCGACGCGAACGGCTACTTCGCCGACGCCGGCTTCGACTCCGTCACCCTCACCCCCGGCGGCACCGGCGCGACCGGCGCCGAGACCGCCATCGCGAGCGGCTCCGCCTTCGCCGGCGTCTCCTCGCCGCTGATCACCGGCCCGGCGATCTCGGAGGGCGCCGAGATGAAGATCGTCGGCGCGACCTACCAGAAGAACCCCTTCGCGATCGTCTCGCTGACCGACGCCCCGATCGAGACCCCCGAGGACATGGTCGGCAAGACCATCGGCGTCAGCGACAGCAACGACCTGGTCTGGCGCGCCTTCCTCGCCGCGAACGACATCGACGAGGGGGACGTCACCCGCGTGCCGCTCACCGACTCCACCCTGCTCACCACCGGCCAGGTCGACGGCTACATCGGCTACGCGACCGCCGGCGCCAACACGCTCAACCAGCGCGGCTTCTCGGCGCAGCAGTTCCTGCTCGCCGACACCGGCCTGCCGATGGTCGGCGAGACCATCGTCGTGGCGCAGGAGAGCATCGACGACGACCGCGAGAAGGTCAAGGCGCTGCTCTACGCGGTCGCCCGCGGCTGGCAGGACGCCGTCGCCGACCCGGACGCGACCGCCGCGACCGTCGTCGCCGACTACGCCGCCGACCAGAACTACAAGGTCGAGGAGCAGGCGCAGGTCATGGTCACCCAGACCGAGCTGATCAGCACCCCCGACACCGACGCGAACGGCCTGCTCACCATCACGCCGCAGCTGCAGGACGAGTCGGTCGCCTCGCTCGCCCTCACCGGCATCGAGCTCGACGCCGACGAGCTCTTCGACACCACGCTGATCGACGAGGTCTACGAGGAGCACCCGGAGCTGCTCGAGGGCTGACCCTCGCCGGCCGGGCCCTGCGAAGGACCCGGCCGCAGCACCACGACGGACCGCGCGGAGAGGACGAGCAGTTGACCACCATCGAGAACGAGGGCATCCGCCTGTCGGGCCTGAGCAAGCGCTTCGACCTGGGGAACCGGTCCGTGCAGGCCCTCGCCGAGGTCGACCTCGTCACTCCGCGCGGCTCCTTCCTCTCGCTGCTCGGCCCCTCCGGCTGCGGCAAGTCGACGATCCTGCGGATGCTGGCGGGCCTGGAGAAGCCGACCACCGGCTCCGTCTCGATCCACGGCACGCCCGTGCTCGGCACCAAGCGCTCGGCCGAGCTCGGCATCGCCTTCCAGGACTCGGCGCTGCTGCCGTGGCGCTCGGTCCGCTCGAACGTCCGGCTGCCGCTGGAGCTCACCAAGCAGGCGGCGAAGCGCGACAGCATCCCGGACCTGCTCGACCTCGTCGGGCTGACCGGATTCGAGGACGCCTACCCCTCGCAGCTCTCCGGCGGCATGCGCCAGCGCGCCTCGATCGCCCGTGCGCTGGTCGTGCAGCCCGATCTGCTGCTGCTCGACGAGCCGTTCGGCGCCCTCGACGACATGACCCGGCAGCGGCTCAACCTGGAGCTGCAGCGGATCTGGACCGCGCGGCCCGCGACCACGCTGATGGTCACCCACGGCATCGCCGAGGCGATCCTGCTCTCGGACACGGTCGCGGTGATGTCGCCGCGTCCCGGCCGCATCGTCGAGGTGATCGACATCGACCTGCCGCGCCCGCGCACCGTCGAGATGCTGCGCAGCCCCGAGTTCCACGCGATCGAGGACCGCATCACCGACATCCTCTTCTCCCAGCACGGTGTCGCGATGGAGGACGAGGCGTGACGCCCTGGATCCGCACCAACTGGCGCGTCTTCGCCGGGCTCGCCGTCTTCGTGGCGGTCTGGTGGATCCTCGCCGACACCGTCTACCGCGAGAGCCGCGCCGTGCCGAGCCCCGGCGCGATCATCGCCGCGTTCGTCCGCGACGGTCCGCTCTTCTACCTCCGCAACGTCGGCGACACCGTGCTCGCCGCCGGCCAGGGCTACCTCTGGGGCAACCTCGCGGCGCTGGCGCTGGCCGCCGTCGCGCTGCTGCTCCCGTGGACCCACCGCGTGATCGAGCAGATCGGCGTGATCAGCCACTGCCTGCCGCTGACCGCGGTCGGCCCGGTCATCCTGGTGATCTTCGGCGGCCGCACCACCTCGATCTTCCTCGCGGCGCTGCTCGTCTTCTTCACCACCCTGATCGGCGCGCTGCTCGGCGTCCGCTCGGCCCCGCGCACCGCGCTCGACCTCGTCTCCGCCTACCGCGGCGGACGCTGGGCGAAGATCGTCAAGGTGCAGGCCATCGCGGCCGTGCCCGCGACGATCACCGCGCTGCAGGTCGGCGTGCCGGCGGCCATCCTCGGTGCCGTGCTCGGCGAGTACCTCGGCGGAGTGACCACCGGCCTCGGCGTCGCCCTCGCGGTCGCGCAGCGCCAGATGGACGTCGAGCGGGCCTGGGCCTTCGCCGTCACCAGCGGACTCGTCACGATCATCGGCTACGCGCTGATCGCGGCGCTCGGCCGCTGGCTGATGCCGCTGGTCGTCGGCCGCCCGCGCGCCGCTCGCCGCCGCACTCGCGTCGAGGTCGCCCGCAGCACGGGAGGCGTCGTATGAGCACCGCCACCCGCACCCCCTCCTCGTCGCGAGCCGCCCGCCGGCCGAGCGACCTCACCGGCCGGATGGTGCTCCGCATCGTCCGCGGCGAGCTCGTGCCGCTCGCCGTCGCCGCGGTCCTCGCGCTCGCGTTCTGGTACGCCTTCCTCGCGATCACCGACATCTCGCCGCTGCTGGGCAAGACGCCGACCGACGTCGCCGAGTACCTCTTCGTCGAGGCGGACGCCGCGGAGAACCGCGCGATCGTCTTCGGCAACCTCGGCGTGACGGCCGTCGACGCGCTCGTCGGCTACGTCGCGGGCCTGCTGGTCGCTCTCGCGATCGCGGTTCTCTTCGTGCTGATCCGCTCGCTCGAGGCGACGGTGATGCCGATCGCGATGCTGCTGAAGTCGATGCCGCTGATCGTGGTGACGCCGCTGGTGACCCTGGCGATCGGCAACGGGATCGGCGCCGTCGCCACCGTCGGCGCGATCGCGGTGTTCTTCCCCGCGCTGGTCACGGTCGGCTTCGGCCTCCGCTCGCTCTCGCGCGAGTCCTTCGAGCTGGTCTCGGTCTACGGCGGCTCGCCGCTGGACGTGCTGCTCAAGGTGGCGCTGCCGACCGCGGTGCCGGCGATCTTCGCGGCCGCCAAGGTCGCGGTGCCCTCCGCGCTCAGCGGCGCGATGCTGGCCGAGTGGCTGGCGACGGGGCAGGGCCTCGGCGGTGCGGTGCAGCGCGCCTCCGCCGGGTTCCGCTACGACGAGCTGTGGGCGTCGCTCGCGGTGATCACGGCGCTGGGAGTCGTCGCCTACGCGGTCGTCGCGATCGGCGAGCGACTGGCAGCCGTCCGCTTCGGCGGACAGAACTGAGGACGGACATGAGCACCACCACGAGCATCACCGGCGCCGTCTGGGACGGCACCCGCGCCCTCGGCACGGCGACCCTGGCCTGGAGCGGCGACGCGATCGCCTCCGTCGAGGGGGCGGCGGGCGACGGCGGCGGGCTCTCGATAATCCCCGGCCTCGTCGACACCCATGTGCACCTCGGCGCCTACTCCGGCGAGGGCACGGCCGACTTCGCCTCCTGGCCGCTGGTCACCCCGCGCGAGGAGCGCGTCTTCCACATCGCGAACAATGCGCGGAAGGCGGCTCGCGCGGGCGTCACCACGCTGCGCGACCTCGGTGCCGACGAGCTGCAGATGACCGTGGCGCGGATGTTCGAGCAGGGCATCGCGGAGGGTCCGCGGATCGTCACCCACGGCGCCGTCGGCATGACCGCCGGCCACGGCGACCTCTTCGTGCCGCCGCACTACCCGCACCGCGACCGCGTCGCCGACAGCCCCGACGAGTGCCGCCGCCTGGTGCGCACCTGGGCGCGGGCCGGCGCGGACGGCATCAAGATCTACACCAGCGGCGGCGTGCTCTCGATGGGCGACAAGGTCGGCTGGCGGAACCAGACCGACGAGGAGATCGCCGCCACCATCGACGAGGCGCACGCGCTCGGGATGCCGGTCGCGGCGCACACCCACTCCGTCGTCGGCCTCGACCGCGCGCTCGCGCTCGGCGTCGACTCGATCGAGCACGGCACCGCGATCGGCCCGCAGCACTGGGCCACGCTCGTCGAGCGGAACCTGCCCGTCGCGCCGACCCTCTTCATCAACGACGTGATCGCGGCCGGCCGGGCGCCGTCGTCGCCGGAGGCGTCGCTCAAGGCGCAGGACGTGGTCGCCGTGCGCGACGCGGGCTTCCTCGCCGCGGGCGAGGCCGGGGTGCGCTTCGTGCTCGGCACCGACGCGAACGGCGTCTACGTCGACTGGGGCGAGCAGCTCGACGAGGTGCGGCGGATGCGCGAGTCGTTCGGCTGGACGTCCGAGCGGGCGCTCGTCGCGGCCACCTCGGACGCCGCGGCCGTCGTCGGACTCGGTGCGAAGGTCGGCCGCCTCGCTCCGGGCTTCGGCGCCGACTTCGTCGTGCTCCGAGGCCGCCCGTGGGAGAGCATCGACGACCTGCGCGCCGAGAACATCGTCGCCGTCGTCTCGCGCGGCCGCGTCGTCTCCGGGGAGCTGCCGCGATGACCGCCACCGCGACCCGCCGCTTCGTGACCGCGGAGGCGCTCGGCGCTCCCCGCGGCGCGTACAGCCACGCCGTCGAGGCGCACGGCGTCGTCTACGGCTCGGCGATCGGGCCGTTCGCACCGGGCGACGGCTCGGTGCCGGAGGGCACGGTCCCGGAGGGGATCACCGCGCAGACCGCCGCGGCCCTCGACAACATCGAGCGGCTGCTCGCCACGGAGTTCGGCCTCGGGCTCGGCGACGTGGTGCGGATCACGATGATCCTCAGCGACTTCGAGCGCGACTTCGCCGCCGCCTCCGCGGTCTACGGGGCGCGGTTCGCCGTCGATCCGCCGGCCCGCACCGTCATCGGCGCGGTGCTGCCGGGGCCGCTCGTGGCGCTGGACTTCATCGCGGCGCGTCCCTGAACCTGCTCTCCGCTCCCCACCGCCCGCACCACCGCCGGCACCGACGAAAGGCTCCCGTGACCTCCGACTCCTTCCTCCTCGGTCTGCCCAAGGTCGAGCTGCACGTGCACCTGGAGGGGACGCTCGAGCCCGAGCTGCGCGTGCGGCTCGCCGAGCGCAACGGCCTGCCCGTGCCCGAGGCGCTCGCCTACGACTTCGACTCGCTCGCCTCGTTCCTCGCCGTCTACTACCCGGCGATGGACGTGCTGCGCGAGGAGCAGGACTTCTACGACCTCGCGACGGCGTACTTCCGGCGGGCCGCGGCGGACGGGGTCGTCCGCGTCGAGGCGTTCTTCGATCCGCAGGCGCACACCTCGCGCGGCGTGCCGTTCGAGGCGGTGATCGGCGGCTACCACCGCGCCGCGCAGGACGCCGCGCAGCTGGGCGTCGACGCCGCGCTGATCCTCTGCTTCCTCCGCGACCTGTCGGCCGAGAGTGCGGCGGAGACGCTGGAGCGCGCGCTGCCGTTCGCTGACCGGCTGATCGGCGTGGGCCTGGACTCGGACGAGCGCGGCAACCCGCCGGCCAAGTTCCGCGAGGTCTTCGCGCGGGCCCGCGAGGCCGGCCTGCGCCTGACGATGCACTGCGACGTCGACCAGCCCAACGGCGTCGAGCACCTGCGCCAGGTGCTCGAGGAGATCGGCGTGGACCGGATCGACCACGGCACGAACATCGTCGAGGCGCCCGAGCTGATCGACGTGCTCGTCGAGCGCGGCCTCGCGCTGACCTGCTGCCCGCTGTCGAACTCCTTCGTCTCGAGCGACTCGAAGGCGCCCGAGATGCGCGCGCTGCTCGAGCGCGGCGTGCGGGTGACGGTCAACTCGGACGACCCGGCCTACTTCGGCGGCTACATCGCCGACAACTACGCGGCGCTCGCCGATGCGGGCTTCACCCGCGACGAGCTGGTGCAGCTCGCCCGCAACTCGGTGCTCGGCTCGTGGGCGTCCGACGCGGCGAAGGCGGAGCTGCTCGGGCGGATCGACGCGTACGCGGGCTGACCTTCGGGCGGAGCTGCACGAGTGGACGAGGACCGGGGCCTGACTCAGCTGTGGCGCCCCGTCGGGGTCCGGTCGCGCGCTCGCAGCTCTTCGAGTGGACGCGTGCCGGGGTCTGCTGCGGTGGCAAAGCCCGTTCCGCGTCCAGTCGCGCTGGCGCGCTCCGGCCGCTCAGTGCTGGTGCTCGTCCTCCCAGCGGGGGAACGGATCGGCGAGGGTGCGCCAGAGGTCCGGGCCGGCGAGGAGCTCGCGGGGCGTGAGCAGGCAGCCGTGCAGGACGCGGGTCAGCTCGTCGACATCGAGATCGCGGCCGAGGAAGGCGATCTCCTGGCCGACGGGGGCGTCGACGCTCCAGCTCCGGATCGACGTCGGGTCGAGGCTGACGACGTCGCCGGCGATCGACCAGGACGCGACGCGGTCGGCGCGGCTGGCGAGCCGGACCAGGCCGCGCGAGCGGAGGATCCGGCCGACCCGGTGCGGGACGAAGTCCGTGGCGACCGCCGCGTTCAGGCGGCCGGGGTGGAACGGCAGCGGATCGCGGAAGACGAACGCGGTCACCGATCCCGCGTCGCCGGGGACGCCGCGGAGAACCCGCTGCCAGCCCAGGTCCGAGGCCAGACGGTGCGCGCGCTGCGGGGTGAGGACGGCGCGCCGCTGCCGGTAGCGGTCGAGGTCGCGCTCGGTGAGGATCTCCGCTCCCGGTGAGAGCGCCCGCAGCAGGTCGACGGCGGGCGAGGCTCCGGCGCCGTCGCCGTCGGTCAGGACGATGAGGCCCGCGAACTCGAGGCGCGTCGCGAGTCGCTCGGCGCGGTCCCACTGCTGGGGCCCGAGGTCCTCGGCACCCTCGCCGAGCAGCACCCGGGTCACCTCGTCGACCGAGGTGACGGCGACGACGTCGAGGACGCCGATCCGGGTGTCGCCGGGGTGCCGCCGGCTGCAGAGGTGCTCGAGGACGAGGGCGACCTCCATCGGGTCGGCGACCGGGTCGATCGACAGGACGGTGATCCCGCTCTCGCCGTCGTCGGCCTGCCGGGCGAGCTCGGCGGCCAGCTCCGCCGCGAACTCGGCGCTGTCCGAGTCCGGCAGGTCGACGGCGAAGCACTCGACGGCGGTGACGCCGCCGGTCAGCAGCCGGGCGATCCGGGCGCTCTCGCAGGCGTCGGTCGCGCTCACCAGCGTGACGGCGAGGACGGGCGGGCGGTGGATCGGGCTCGGAGTCTCCATGACGAGCTACTCTAAACGATAATCGTTATCAATTAGAAGGAGCACTCGTGAAGGTCCGCAACTCGCTGAAGTCCATGAAGTCGATGCCGGGGTCGCAGGTGGTGCGCCGCCGCGGCCGGGTCTTCGTCATCAACAAGCTCACCCCGCGGTTCAAGGCCCGCCAGGGCTGAGGCAGGGGGCCGTCCTCGAGGGCTGTGGCCGCGGTCACCCCTCGAGGGCGTGCCGGACCGCGTCGTCGACGATGTGACTGACGTGCGTGTCGGCGACGGAGTAGTGCGCCTCGCGCCCGATCCGCTCGACGGCGACCAGGCCGGCGGAGCGCAGGGTGCGCAGGTGCTGCGAGACGAGGGGCTGCGAGAGCCCGGTGGTCTCGGCGAGGTGCCCGACGGTCGACCGCTCCGTCGCCAGCGCGCGCAGCAGGCGCAGCCGCGAGGAGGAGGAGAGCACCTTGAACAGCTCGGCGGCGGGCTCGAGATCCTCGGTCATCTGCGCCTCCCCGTCATCTGCTCATCCAAGCAGACGTGCATGGATCGCGCGTCATGCCGGTCGAGCAGCCCCGCAGGGGCGTCGTCCATGCTGGTCGAGCAGTCCCCGAGGGGCGCGTCCCGTGCTGGTCGAGGAGCCCCGGAGGGGCGTATCGAGACCCGCCGTTCCCGAAGCCGCCTCAGTGGGCGAGGGCGCCCTCGCTCTGCAGGCGGCCGTCGGCCAGCGGCACGACGCGGTCGGCGAGAGCGATCACGGCCGGGTCGTGCGAGACGCAGACCACCGTGACGCCGCGCTCCGCCTCGGCGCGCAGGATCTCGCGGATGCGCTCGGCGCTCGCCGCATCGAGTCCGGTCGTCGGCTCGTCCAGGAGGAGCAGATCGGCGCCGCGCGCCAGCCCCTGCGCGAGCAGCGTCCGCTGCCGCTGCCCGCCGGACAGCACGGCGAACGCCTCGCCCGCGAGCGCGGAGATCTCGAGGCGCTCCATCGCCGCGGCGACCACCGCGCGCAGCTCCGCGCCGACGCGGCGCCAGCGGCCGGTGCGACCCCAGACGCCGACCGTCACGACGTCGCGGACGGTCACGGGCAGGCGGTCGGAGACGGCGGTGCGCTGGGGGACGAAGGCGATCGCGGGGGAGACCGAGCGCTCGCCCCGAGTGGGCTGCCGCGTCCCGGCGATCACCTCCAGCAGCGTCGACTTGCCCGCCCCGTTCGGGCCGGCGACGACGGACAGCGAGCCCAGCGGCAGGTCGAGATCGACGCCGTCCAGTGCGGTCCGACCGCCGAAGTCGACGCCGATCCCGCGGAGGGCGACGCGGGGGGAGGGCTGCTGGCTGATGGACACGATCCCGAGCGTACCAGTTTGATAATCGTTCTCATTATCCGTTACGGTCGGGCACCATGCCTGCCCTCCTCTCCGGGATCCTCGAGCCGTTCGCGCTCGACTTCCTCCAGCGCGCCCTCGTCGGCGGCGCTCTCGTCGCCGTCCTGTGCGGCGTCGTCGGGACCTGGGTCGTGATCCGGGGCATGGCCTTCCTCGGCGAGGCGCTCGCCCACGGCATGCTCCCCGGCGTCGCGCTGGCGACCGTGCTCGGCGCGCCCGTGCTGGTCGGCGGGGCGGTGAGCGCCGTCGCGATGAGCCTCGGCATCGCCGCGCTGCAGCGCCGGGGCCGGCTGTCCTACGACACCAGCATCGGCATGCTCTTCGTCTCGATGCTCGCGCTCGGCGTGATCATCATCAGCCACTCGGGCAGCTTCGCCACCGACGCGACCTCGATCCTGTTCGGCGACATCCTCGCCATCGCGCCCCTCGACCTGGTGCTGCTGGCGATCGCCGCCGGCGTCGGGCTCGCGGTCGCGGCGGTCTTCCACCGCTCGCTGGTGGCGCTCGCACTCGACCACCGGATCGCCGCCGTCCTCGGGCTCGGGCCGCGCTCGGCCCAGGCCGCGCTGGTCGGGCTGGTGACGCTCGCGGTCGTCGCCTCGTACCAGGCCGTCGGCTCGCTCCTGGTCGTCGGGCTGCTCCTCGCGCCGGCGGTGGCCGCCGGGCACTGGACGACGCGGATCCCGACCCGGATGGCGCTCGCCGCCGTGCTCGGCGTGCTCTCCGTGCTCGTCGGGCTGCTCGTGTCCTGGTACGCGGCGACCGCCGCGGGCGCCTCGGTCGCCGCCACCGCCCTCGCCGTCTCGGGACTGTCCTGGGCGCTGCGGGCGGCGACGGCCGCGCGTCATCCGCGCCGGGCCGGTGCCGCCGTCCCCGCCTGACCGCCACCTCCTCCGCCCCGCTCGTCCCCCTCCGAAAGGACCCCGTGCTCTCCCGCTCCACTCGCTCCTCGCGCATCGCCCCGGCGCTCCTCCTGGGCGCCCTCGCCCTCGCGGCCTGCTCCGCCGATCCCGCCGCCCCGACCGCGGACGACGAGACCGGCGAGGGCCACGGCGCGATCTCCGGAGCCGCGGAGCTCGCCGAGCCCGCCCTCGGACTCACCTGGATCGATCCGGCGGGGGCCGTCTCGCACCTGGACCTGCTCGACGAGAGCGTCGCCGAGCTCGGCACGATCGGCGCGCCCTCGGCGCTGACGACCGACGGCCGCTACCTCTTCGCGCAGACCGCCGCCGGCGTCGAGATCGTCGACAGCGGCGTCTGGACCTGGGATCACGTCGACCACTTCCACTACTACCGCGCCGAGCCGACTCTGCTCGGCACCGTCGCGGGCGCGGGCGAGGCCGTCGTCGCCACCACCAACCTCTCGACCACCGGCGGCACCGGGGTGCACTTCCCCGACTCGGGCGAGGCGGTGCTGCTCGACACCGAGGCGCTGTCGAAGGGCGGGATCGTCGAGTCGTTCCGCCTCGACGGCGAGCCGGGGCCCGGGATGGTCGTCCCGGTCGGCTCCTTCGCGCTCGTCACCCAGGGTGCGGCGGAGTCGGCCTCGGTCGCCGGCTACACGGCCGACGGCGAGCCCACCGGCCTCCGTGAGGAGTGCCCGCAGCCGGCGGGGACGATCACCACCCGGGTCGGCGCGGTGATCGGCTGCGCGGACGGCGCGCTGCTCGCCTCGGTCGACGGCGAGGAGCTCGTCGTCGAGCGGATCCCCTACCCGGCCGGCGCGATCGCGCCAGCCACCACGAGCTTCGCGAACCGCGAGGGCCGCCCGACCGTCGCCGGGCTCGCCGGCAGCGACGGGATCTGGCTGCTCGACACCCGCGCCCGCTCGTGGTCGCTGCTCCCCGCTCCCGCGCCACTGGTGCAGGTGACCGCCGTCGACGACGAGGACGACCACGTGCTCGCACTGGCGCAGGACGGCCGGGTGCTCGTGCTCGACGGCGCGGACGGCGCGCTGCTCGCGCAGACCGAGCCCCTCGCCGCCGAGTCGCTCGCCGCGGGCCTCGCCCCGACCCTCGTCGCCGACCAGCAGCGCGCCTACCTCAGCGCGCCCGCCGAGCGGCGCCTGCACGAGATCGACTACGCCGACGGAGCCCGCCTCGCGCGCAGCTTCGAGACGGCGAGCGAGCCGGCGTTCACCGCCGAGACGGGCCGGTGAGCATGCGACGCCCCCGGCGCCGCCCGCTCCGCCGCCGCGCGACGCTCGCCGCGGCCGCCGTCGCGCTGCTCGCGCTCACCGGCTGCTCGGCCGGCGCGGACGACCGCCCGCTGGTGATCGTCTCGACCAACATCCTCGGCGACGTCGTCGAGCGGCTGGTCGGCGAGGAGGCCGAGGTCGTGACGCTGATGAAGCCGAACGCCGATCCGCACTCCTTCGAGATCTCCGCACAGCAGGCGGCGCGGCTGCGCTCGGCCGACCTCGTCGTCTCCAACGGCCTGGGCCTCGAGGAGGGGCTGCAGCAGCACCTCGACGCCGCGGCCGCCGAGGACGTGCCGGCCTTCGTGGCCGGCGACGCGATCGAGGTGCTCGACTACCGCGAGGGCGACGCCGAGGGCAGCCCGGACTCGCACTTCTGGACCGACCCGGCGCGCATGATCGACGTCGTCGACGCGCTCGCTCCCGCGCTGGCCGGCCTCGACGGCGCCGATCCCGCGGCCCTCGAGCGCAGCGCCGCCGAGTACCGCGCCGAGCTGGAAGCGCTCGACGCCGAGATGACGGCGGCCTTCGCCGCGATCCCGGAGGAGCGCCGCGCCCTCGTCACCAACCACCACGTCTTCGGCTACCTCGCCGACCGCTTCGACTTCGACGTCGTCGGCGCGGTCATCCCCGGCGGCACCACCCTCGCCGCGCCGTCCGCCTCCGACCTCGCCGACCTCGTCGACGCGGTCGAGACCACCGGCGTCCCCACGATCTTCGCGGAGTCCTCGTCTCCCGACCGCCTGGTCCAGGCGCTCGCGAGCGAGGCCGACATCCGCGTCGAGGTGGTCGAGCTGTTCACCGAGTCCCTCACGGGGCCCGAGGGCGGCGCTCCCGACTACCTCAGCATGATGCGCGTGAACACGCAGCGCATCGCCACCGGGCTCTCACCGTGAGAGCCCACGACCAGCATCAGGAGAACCACACCGCCATGCCAAGCACCCCCTTCCGCCGAGCCGGCCTCGGCCTGCTCGCCCTCGGCACGATCGCGACCCTCGCGGCCTGCTCGTCGAGCAGCGCCCCCGCGGCCGACTCGACCGCCGATGCCATCCCGACCGCCGCCACGTCCTCGGCCGGCCGCGTCGCCGTCGCCTACGAGGGCGGCGTCCTCGTCCTCGACGGCGAGACCCTCGAGACCGTGGCCGACCTGGACTCCGAGGAGTTCACCCGGCTGAACCCGGCCGGCGACGGCCGCCACGTCATGGTCACCATGAGCGAGGGCTTCCAGCTCCTCGACACCGCGGCCGGCACCGACGGCGAGCCCGAGCTCACCGACGTCGTCTTCGCCGCCGACACCCCCGGCCACGTCGTCCGTCACGGCGGCAAGACGATCCTCTACGCCGACGGCACCAGCGACACGACCGTCATCGAGACCGCCGACCTCGCCGCCGCCGAGGGGGCGCCCGAGGTCGAGACCATCCCGGGCGTCGAGGCGCACCACGGCGTCTCGATCGTCCTCGAGGACGGCACCTTCCTGACGACCGTCGGGAACGCCGACGGCCGCACCGGCATCGAGGTGCGCGACGCCTCCGGTGCCGTGGTCGCCACGAACGACCAGTGCCCCGGCGTGCACGGCGAGGGCACGGCCGAGAACGAGGTCGTGGTCTTCGGCTGCGAGAACGGCGCCCTCGTCTACGACGGCGGCGAGATCACCAAGCTCGAGGCGCCCGACCAGCCCTACGGCCGGATGGGCAACGCCTGGGTCAGCGAGACCAGCCCGATCGTCGTCGGCGACTACAAGGACGACCAGGACGCCGAGGGCTACCTCCTGCACCGCCTCGCGCTGATCGACACCGAGGCGAAGACCCTCGACGTCGTCGACCTGCCCGAGGGCGTCGAGTACACCTTCCGCGGCGTCGCCCGCGGCCCGGAGGACCTCGCCTACCTGATCGGCTCCGACGGAGCGGTCCACGTGATCGACCCGGAGACCGGCGCGATCAGCGACTCGTACCCCGTCGTCGACGCCTGGGAGAGCCCGGTCGAGTGGCAGGACCCGCACCCCGCCATCACGGTCGCCGGTGGGATCGCCTACGTCACCGACCCCGCGGCGAACAGCGTCCACGCGCTGGACCTGACCACCGGCGAGGTCGTCTCGACGGCCGAGCTGGAGGTCACGCCGAACGAGATCGCGGTCGCCGCGAGCTGACGGCCGGACGACGAAGAGGGCGCGGGGCGTGAAGCCCCGCGCCCTCCGTCGCTGCCGCGGTCCGTCGACGGGTCAGTCGGCGGTGCGGTTCCGGCGGCGACGGGCGCCGACGAGCACGCCGAGCGCGCCGAGCAGACCGAGGATCCCGGCGGCCGGCAGCGCGGACGCCGTGTCGACGCCGGTCTGGGCGAGACGGGCCGCGGAGGCCGTCTTCGTGCCCGAGCTCTTCGCGCTCGTGCCGCCGGACGCCGCGTCGGCAGCGGCCGGGGTCGAGTTCGAGCCGACGCCTGCGCGGGCGTGCGCCGAGGCGTCGACGGCGTTCTGCAGGGAGCCCGTTCCGTCCGCGACGCTCTCGCCGGCGGCGGTCGAACCGGGTGCGGCGGTCGCAGGGGCTCCCGCGGTCGTCGCCGTGCCGGCGGTCGTGCTCGTCGTCGCGGTCGTCTCGGTGCCGGCCGTCGTGCCCGACGTCGCGGTCGTCTCCGTGCCGCCCGTCGTGACGACCGGGAGCTCGCCCGGGGTGAGGGCGACGGCGGGGCCGTCGGCGTCGCGGAGGCGCATCTCGCCGATCGCAGCGATCGTGTACGACCCTTCCTCCCCGTCGATGCCGAACTCGCTCGAGTAGCGGACGATGCCGGCGTCCAGATCGGCCTGGGTGACGGTCGTCTGCTGGGTGGTGTCCTCGACGTAGCCGCTGCGGCCGGGAGTCAGCACGAGGGTGGTTCCGCCGATCCTGACGGTGTCGGGCGCGGAGTGGTGGAAGGTGACGATCCACCTCACGACGGTGCCGACCGTCACCTGCTCACCGGGCTCCAGGTCGGGAACCGCCCGTACCGACGCGGTCACGCGGTCGGCAGCTGGAGCCGGTGCGGCCTTCGGGAGGGTCAGTTCTCCGTGCGCGCGGACGATCTGCTGGGCGCCGTCCGCTCCGACGTCGAATCTGCTCCGGTACGTGACGACGCCGGCGTCGAGGTCGGCCTGGGTGAGCCTCGTCGGCGGGAGGTCGTCCTCGACCTCGGCGCTCTCTCCGGGTCCGATGCGGACGAGGGCCTTGAGGACCTTGACGATGTCGGGGGTGTCGTTGTGGAGGGTGATCGTCCACGTCACCGGCGTGCCGACCGTCGGCTTCTCGCCGGGCTTGAGGTCGAGCGCTCCCCGCACGGTGGCGGTCACGCCGTCCGTCGTGACGGCGGGGGTGGCGGGGGCAGCGGGGGCGGTGGGCGTCGTGGTCGGGGTCGCGGGCTGCGACGGCGGAGGGGTCGGTGTGCTCGCGGGGAGGCGGAGGTCGCCGTCGACGCGGAGGATCGAGTGTCCGCCGGGCGCGACGATGTCGTAGCGGCTCCGGTAGCTGACGTGGCCGGCGTCGAGGTCGGCCTGGGTGAGCGTGGTCGGCGGGAGGTCGTCCTCGACCTCGGCGCTCTCGCCGGGTCCGAGGTGGAGGAGGGCGCCGAGGACGTCGACGGCGTCCGGGGTGCTGTTGTGGAGGGTGACGATCCACGTCACCGGCGTGCCGACCCGGGGCTTCTCGCCGGGCTTGAGGTCGAGCGCTCCCCGCACGGTCGCGGTCACGCCGTCCGTCGTGGCGGCGGACGCGGGCGGAGTGGGCTGCTGCTGGGGAGTCGAGACCGGCGTCTCCGTCGCGGCGGCAATCTCGGCGGCCGGCGCGTCCTCGATCGTGGGCGCCTCGGTCGCGGGCGCCTCGGTCGCGGGCGCGGTCGGCGCCTGAGCGGCGGAGGCCGGTGTCTCCGCGGTGGTGGTCGCGGTCGGAGCGGGCGCCTGCGGGGTGTCCGCGGTGGTGGAGGCGCGGGGGGCGGGCGCCGGGGCGGTGTCGCGCGCGACCGGCGCGGGGGCGTCGTCCCCGGTGGTGGTCGCGGGCGCTGCAGCGGACTGCACGTCGGCGGCGTCCTGCACGCCGGGCGTCGGTGCGGCGTCCTGCACGGCCGAGCCGGCGGAGACGGGAGCGGTGATCTCGTCGGCCTGCGCCACGAGGGCGGTGGAGCCGAGCAGGCAGGCGCTCAGCGTGAGAGAGGCGGCGAGGGTGAGCGGTGTGCCGAGGGACCGGCGGGGTCCCTGAGGGTCGAGGCGGCGGGGGGTCATGAGAACTCCTAGGCGGTGTCGATCGGAATGACGAGTGAAGCTCGGAGACGATCGCACCGCCGGACCCGGTCTCGCGCATCGGTGGCGCAGTTGAGGCACTCAGGCGTGAGAAGAAGGAAATGGCGCAGATCGGGCAGCCTCGTCGTGAGGGCGCGTCGGAGCTAGAGGAAGCGCAGCGCCAGGTGCAGATCGACGCGGTCGGCCATGGCGGAGAGGTCGCGGCCGGTCAGCGCCTCGATCCGCTGCATCCGGTAGCGGAGGGTGCTCGCATGCAGGTGCAGGCGGTCGGCGGCCTGGCGCCAGGAGCCGCCGCTCTCGAGGAAGACGCGGAGGGTCTCGACCATGTCGCTGCGGTGCTCGTCGTCGTAGCGGACGAGCGGCCCGAGGACGGCGAGCGCGAACGCCGCGCGGGTGCGCGGGGCGACCAGCTCGAGCAGGGCGTCGCTGGAGACGGGGACCGTGTGCTCGACGATCGAGACGGCCTCGTCCGAGGCGGCACCGCGTGCGCGCTCGCGCGCGGCGAGCAGCGAGACGCCGAGCTGGGACACGGTGCGCGACGCGTCGCCCACGCCGATCGCGATCCGGCGCTCGTGCAGCAGCCACGGAGCCGCCTCCACGGCCGAGCGCAGCGCGGGCCCGGGGGAGGCCGTGCCCTCCGCGGGGTCGCCGAGCAGCAGCACCGCGGCGCCGTCGAGCACCGCGCCCAGAGCCAGCGCGTGCTCGCGTTCGGCGGCCGCGCGCAGCGGCAGCAGCAGCGCCTCCGGAGGCAGGGACGTGTCGTCGGAGCGCGCGACCACCACCCGGAGCGGCGCCCCGAGGCGCGCCCCGAGCATCCGCAGCCGGACGGCGGTCTCGGACTCGGGCAGCTCGTCGTGCAGGAGCGCCCGGAGCAGGTCGAGCAGCGGCACGGCCGACGCGCGCTCGCGCTGGCGGGCGAGGTCGAGCCGGCCGGCGACCGCGCCGGCGAGCAGCTCGACGCCGTCCGCGGTCTCGTCCGACCAGCCCCGCTGATCGCCGGTGACGACGAGCACCCCGAGCCGCTCGCCGGCGGCGGAGAAGAGGGCGCGGCGGGAGAGCGAGCGGCCGTGCTCGGTGACCTCCCAGCGGCTGTCGGGGGAGGCGAGCGACGCCTCCCAGGCGGCGCCGTAGTCGGCGGCCGTGGGCAGCCCGCCGGCCGAGGCGACCAGCGTGCCGGCCCGGTCGACGGCCCAGCTGCCGTGCGCGAACTCCTCGAAGAAGGCTCGCAGCGCGACCTGCACGCCCTCGCCCGAGGCGGGGTCGGCGAGCAGGCGCCGCGCGAACCGGGCCTCGCGGCCGAGCGTCGGCAGGTCGGCCTGCGCGATCACTCCGGCGACCGTCTGCGCGATGGTCTTGAACGACACGTCCGGGGCGACCGTCAGCAGGGCGACGCCGTGCCGGCGGCAGACCTCGAGCATGCCCGCCGGCAGCGAGCCGACGGCGATCAGGCCGACGACGATGGCGACGACCCCGCGGTCGGCGACGCCGCCGACGAACCGCTCGACGCTCTCCCGGCCCGAGGTCCAGAGCGCGCTGGTCAGGACGACGTCGCCGGGGGAGAGGAAGCGGCCGGGATCCGGAAGGTCGATCGTGTACGTGCCCGAGATCGCGCGGGCGAGCTGGACGTCGTCGCCGCCGACGAGGGTGAGCTGCAGCTCGGGGTGGCCGAGCAGCTCGCGGACGTTCACGCTCTCAGACTAGGCCGGGGCGCGCGCCTCAGCGGATGCCGCTGCGGGCGAAGCCCTGGACGAAGTAGCGCTGGAAGGCGAGGAACAGCAGCACCATCGGCAGCACCGACACCAGCGCGAGCGCCATGCTCGCGGAGTAGTCCGGCGTCGACTGGCCCTTGAGGTAGAGCAGGCCGATCGGCAGCGTGAACAGCTCGTTGTCCTTCAGCGCGATCAGCGGCCAGGCGAAGTCGTTCCAGCTGCCCAGCAGCGTCAGCAGGATGAGCACCGCGATCAGTGGCTTGCTCAGCGGCAGGACGATCTGCAGGAACACGCGCAGGTGGCCGGCCCCGTCGATCCGCGCGGCCTCGATCAGCTCCTCCGGGATGGAGAGGAAGAACTGCCGGGCGAGGAAGATGCCGAACGCGGCCGCCGCTCCGGGCAGGATCACCGACCAGTAGGTGCCGTAGATCTGCAGCCCGGTGACGAGCTTGAACTGGGCGACCATGATCGCCTGCACCGGGATCATCATCGTCGCGAGCGCCAGCAGGAAGAGCAGGTTGCGGCCCGGGAAGCGCAGTCGCGCGAAGCCCCAGCCCGCCAGCAGGTTGAGCACGACCGTGAAGGCGGTGACGAAGGCGCCGATGACGACGGAGTTGACGAACCACTCGCCGACCGGGAAGCGGGCGAAGACGGTCGCGAAGTTCTCCAGCGAGATCTCGCTCGGCCAGAACCGCGGCGGGCCGGGCGAGAAGACCTCGCCGCGCGGCGAGAACGCGATGACGAGCATCCAGTAGAGCGGGAAGAAGACGATCGCCGAGGCGAGCACGGCGACGACGATGCGCAGGACGAGCCCGGCGCGGGAGCCGTCGCGGGTGGAGCGGCGGCGCTTCGGCGCCTCGCGGACGGTCGCGGCCGCGACGGCGGCGGGCGTGGTGAGGGTGGAGGACGTCACGGGAGGCTCCTATTCGACGAGGTCGCGGGTGCGACTCGTTCGCCACTGCAGGTAGGTGAAGGCGAGGGAGACGAGCAGGATGACGACTCCGAGCGCGGCGCCGTAGCCCTGCTCGCGCACCTGGAAGCCGTTGCGGTAGGCGTAGGTGCCGAGCACGGAGGTGGAGAAGCCGGGCCCGCCGCCGGTCATCACGAAGACGATGTCGAAGACCTGGAACGAGGCGATCACGTTCATGATCAGCAGGAAGAACGTCGACGGGCCGACCAGCGGCACCGTCAGCGAGCGGAACTGCTGCCAGCGGGTGGCGCCGTCGATCCGCGCCGCCTCGTAGAGCTCGGGCGAGACGCCCTGGAGGCCGGCGATGTAGATGACCATGTTGAAGCCGATCCGAAGCCAGACCGCGGTGAGCATCACCGAGATCATCGCGGCGGTGCCGTCGGACTGCCAGGAGACCGGCGAGGCCCCGAGCGAGGAGAGGACCTTGTTGACGATGCCGGAGGACTCGCTGAAGATCGTGACCGCGATCATGCCGGAGGCGACTCCGGAGATGACCAGCGGCAGCACGATGATCGTGCGGAAGATCCCGCGGGCCGGCAGCACCGAGTTGAGCAGCACCGCCAGCCCGAGCCCGCCGAGCAGCTCCAGCGGGACCGTCACCGCGGTGAAGACCAGCGTGTTGCCGAGGCTCTGCCAGAACACCGGGTCCGCGCCCATCCGCGCGTAGTTGGCGAGGCCGACCCACTCCGGGGTGCCGAATCCGCGCGACTCCTGGAACGACAGCTGGATCGCCCAGAGGATCGGCACGAACAGGAACAGCGCCATCAGCAGCAGGTTCGGGCCGACGAAGCCGAGGCCCGCGAGCGCCTCGCGGGTGCGGGCGGTGCGGCGCCGGCGCGGCGGCGACCCGCGGAGGGGGACGGCGGTCATCAGCTCGTGGCCTGCGCGATCGCGTCGCTCAGGCCGGTCAGCGTCTCCTCGGTGCTGCGGCCGCCGACGAACGCCTCCTCGAGCTGGTCCTGCATCGCGACCGAGATCTGCGCGAGGAACGGGGAGGTGAGCTGCTGCACGTCGCGCGGGGTGATCGTGGCGGCCTGCTCGACGAAGACGGGCATCACGTCGGCGCGGACCGCGAAGTCGATCGAGGCGGGGTCGATGTCGGTGCGGGTCGGCAGCTCGTTGGTGGCGGCGCAGAACTCGGCCATGTTCTCGGCCTCGGTCATGAAGGAGAGGAACTCGGCCGCCAGGTCGGGGTTGTCGGTCTCGGCGGTGGCCACGAGGGCGTTGCCGCCGAGGTCGGTCGCGCCGCGGGCGTCGACGGGCATCGGGGTGGCGGTCCACTCGAAGTCGGCGAGATTGTCGACGTCCGGCACGAGGAACGAGCCGACGAAGGACATCGCGACGCTCTGCTCGGTGAAGAAGGAGTCGGCGTAGGTGGCGGACTTGACCGAGCTGGTCGGCGGGACCCAGTCGTTCTCGAAGAAGCTCTTGGTGAAGTCGAGAGCCTTGGCGCCGGCCTCGGAGTCGACCGCGGGCGTGGTGCCGTCCTCCTCGAGCAGGGCGCCGTCGGCCTCGAACAGCCAGCTCAGCCAGCGCGGGGTGCCGCCGAGCTGCCAGTTGGCGGCGAACGGGTACTGCTCGGCGGGGAGCGAGGCGCGCAGCTTCGCGGAGACGTCGGCGAACTCCTCCCAGGTCCAGGCGTCGGCGGCCGTGGTGGGGATGTCGGTGACGCCGGCGGCGGCGAGCAGCTCGGTGTTGACCAGCAGGGCCGAGACGTCGGTCTGGTGCGGGACGCCGTAGGGGGTGCCCTCGAACGACACGGCCTCCTGGAACGCGGGGGTGAAGGAGTCGAACTCGTCGATGCGGTCGGTGAGGTCGAGCAGCTGGCCCTGGCTGGAGTAGACGCCGAGGTTGCCGTAGTCGACGCGGAAGACGTCGGGTGCCTCGCCCGAGCTCAGCTGCGCGTCGATGTTGCTGAACATCTGGTCGTAGGGGACGACGTTGAGCTCGACGCTCGCGCCGTCGTTCGCGGCCTCGAAGTCGGTGATCAGCGACTCGAAGGCCGCCTGCTCCGACTCGCTGGCCCAGGTGGTGAAGGTGATCGAGTCGCCGTCGGCCGAGGAGCCGCCGCCGCCGCCGAAGCCGCTGCAGGCGGTGAGGGCGAGGGTGGAGGCCGCGAGGGCGGCGAGGGGGAGGAGTCGTCTGCGCATGAGGGGCGGGTCCTTCTTCTGTGGGTGCTGTGTGCAGGGGGTGCTGGTGGCGGTGCTGGTGCTGGCGCGGTGGGTGGGCCTAGGCGGCCGGCTGACCGAGCCGGTCGAGGGCGGTCTCGACGAGCGAGACCAGGCCGTGCGGGCCGAGCTGGCCCTCGAGGAGCAGTCGCCGCTCCTCCTCCTCGGCGTCGTCCCGGGCCGGAGCGAGCGAGCGGAGGACGGTGGTCGCGACGTCCTCGACCGCGCGGACGCAGCCGAAGCGGGCGATCCGCTCGTCGTCGATCAGGGTCTCGCCGTAGCCGGCGCGGAAGGCGCGGCGCTGGGCGTCGGTGATCGGGCGGGCGAAGATCACCCCCAGCTCGACCAAGAGCAGATCGACCTCGCGCGGGGCGACCGTGGCCTCGTCGAAGTCGATCAGCCAGGGGCTGCCGTGCTCGTCGATCACCACGTTGCCGGGGTGCGGGTCGCCGTGCACGGGGACGCGCGCGGTCGGCGTGCGCGAGCGCTTCAGGCGCCGCTCGGCGCCGACGAGGGCCTGCAGGCGTTCGCGGAGCTCGGGGGTCAGGTGCTCGTCGACCTCGGCGAGCAGTGCGGCGGGCGGGCGCGGCGCGCGGCGGATGCCCCGGCGCGGCGGGACGGTGGCGGTGGGCGGAGCGGAGTCGTGGACTCCGCGCAGGACAGCGCCGAACTCCTCCCAGGGCAGTGCGTCCTCGCCGGAGTCGACCGCGTCGTCGCCGACGATCCACGGGGCGAGCGAGACGAGGAGGCCGGAGTCCTCGGTCCAGGGGCGGCCGTCGCGGGCGCGGGTGGGCGCGGCGATGCCGGGCGCCCGCGCGTCGCCGAGGGCGGCTGCGAGGGCGAGGCCGAAGCGGCCGTCGCGGCGGGAGGCCTTCACGCTCCACGGGGCACCGGTGTCGTCGGTCGCGAACCAGACCTGAGCGCCGTGATCGAGGCCGCCGATGATCGGCACGAAGTCGACCAGGCACACGCCGAAGTCGCGCTCGACGACGGTCCGCGCCCAGGCGCTGCGCTCGTCGATCGTGTCCATCCCGCCCATCGTCGCGCGAGAGTCGTCCCCTGAACACGTACTTGCGCATTCGCCGGATGTGCTGTGCAGGTTCTCACGCGCGGCTCCCCGTCGTGCTGGTCGAGTAGCCCCGCAGGGGCGTATCGAGACCCGCCGTCGGCAGCGGAGCCGGTCTGCCGGCTCTTGTTCTGGCGGTGGGGGATCTCGATACGCCCGCTTCGCGGGCTACTCGATCAGCATGGGGGTCCCACGCCGCAGGGGGATCCCACGCCGCAGGGTGGTCCTTCTCAGCCGGCGGGCAGGATCACGCGGAAGCGCGCTCCGGCGGCCCCGGGGAGGCAGACCAGGTCGCCGCCGAGGGCGCGCGCGAGGCCGCGGGCGATGGGCAGGCCGAGGCCCGAGCCGCCGTCCGCGCGGTTGCGGGCGTCGTCGAGGCGGACGAGCCGGTCGAAGACGCGGTCGCGGTCGGCCTCGGGGACGCCGGGGCCGTCGTCGTCGACCGTCACGGTGACCCGGCCGTCGGCGTGCGCGAGCGTGACGTCGATCCGGGAGCGGGCGAAGCGGGCGGCGTTCTCGAGCAGGTTGCCGACGATCTGGCCGAGTCGGTCGGCGTCGGCGTGCACGGGCGGCGCCGCGGGGTCGCGCTGCAGGACGATCTCGGGGCCGGAGCCGGGGCCGGAGTCGCGCAGCAGCTGCCGCTCGATCGCGGCGGCCGCCACCGCGCCGGCGTCCAGCGGCCGGGCGTCGAGGGCGAGCCCCTCGTCGAGCCGCGCCATCAGCAGCATGTCCTGGATGAGCCGACCGGCGCGCAGCGATTCGCGGACCACGTGCACCGACAGCCGTTCGCGCTCCTCCTCGGTGCCGTCGGCGCGGACCAGGGCGTCGGCCGCCGCCTGGATGCCGGCGACCGGGGTGCGCAGCTCGTGCGCCGCGTCCGAGACGAAGGCGCGCATCCGGCGCTCGGCGGCCAGGGCCGACTGCTCGGCCTGCTCGAGGTCGTCGAGCATCTCGTCGAACGCCGTGGCCGTGCGGCCGAGCTCGGTGCCCGGCCGCGAGGGGCGCAGGCGCCGGCCGCGGTCGCCGTGCGCGATCGAGCGGGCGACGGTCGTCATCCGCTCGAGCGGGCGGAGTGTCGCGCGGACCACCAGGACGAGGGCGCCGGCGGCGAGCAGGAGGAACACGGCCGAGGCGCCGAGCAGGATCCCGTTCAGCGACGCGAGGGTCGAGCCCACCGAGCCCGCCTCGCTGCTGAGCGTCAGGACGGTGCCGTCGCTGAGGACGGACTGCAGGGTGATCAGCCCGTCGTCGCCGGAGACGCTGCTCGAGGCGACGGTGACGGTGACGGTGGCGTCGCGGGGCGTGGGCACGGCGGCACTGGTGCTCCCGGGCGGGCTCGGCGGCTCGCCCAGCTGGTCCGCCGCTCCCGGCCCCTGACGCAGCTGCTCGGGGGTCGGGCCGGCGACGACCTCCTCGCCGTCGGGGCTCTGGATCCGCACCGCGACGCCCTGCGCCGAGAGCCGCGAGGCCAGCTCGTCGTCGGCGATCGTGCCGACCAGGGCGGCGGCCGCGGAGGCGCGATCGGCGAGGCGCTCCTCGATCTGATCGCGGAGGCGCTCGCCGAGCACGACCTGCACCGTCGCGGACAGCGCCAGCAGCAGCACCGCGAGCAGCGCGAGCACGGCGAGCACCGTGCGCAGGCGGAGGGAGCCGGTGCGCAGCGGGGCGGTGGCCGGGCGCGCGGCGGCAGTGCCTGCAGGGGTGGTGCCCGCGGCGGCCGTGCCTGCCGGGACGCTCATGCCTCCACCCGGTAGCCGAGGCCGCGGACGGTGTGGATGAGGCGGTCGCCGTGCGCCTCCATCTTCTTGCGGAGCGAGCTGAGGTGCACCTCGACGAGGTTCGGGTCGACGTGGTCGTAGCCCCAGACCTGGGTGAGGATCTGCGTCTTGGTCAGCGTGCGGCCGCGGCTGCCCGCGAGGAACGCCAGGAGGCGGAACTCGGTGGCGGTGAGGTCGAGGGGCTCGCCGCCGCGGCGGGCGCGGCCGGCGTCGGGGTCGACGACCAGGTCGCCGATCTCGATGATCGAGGGGACGCGGCCGCGCCGGCGGAGCACCGCGGTGACCCGGGCGACCAGCTCGGCGAGGACGAACGGCTTGACCACGTAGTCGTCGACGCCCTCGTCGAAGCCGCGGAGCCGGTCGTCGACGGCGTCGCGCGCGGTCAGCATGATCACGGCCGCGTCGCTGGTGCGCCGGATCCGCTCGGCGAGCACGATGCCGCTCGGGCCGGGCAGCATCCAGTCGAGCACGACCAGGTCGGGCGCGAAGTCGGCGAGCTCGCGGGCGAGGTCCTCGCCGGTCGGCAGGGCGCGCACGGTGTAGCGCTCGCCGCGGAGGGCGGCCTCGACGGAGGAGCGGATGGCGTCGTCGTCCTCGACGAGGAGCACGCGGGCGGAGGGGAGCATGCTCCGACCGTAGGGGGCGCGGATCGGCGTCGACCGCCACTCCGCTGGGGAGCCTCTGTTCTTAAGGACCGCTTCAGATTCGGCTCGGAATCTGAAATGGAACCGGCCGCAACCGCTCCCGAACGGGAACGGCACCGGGCCGGACCGAGGAGACTCCCATGAGCAAGACCCCCGACAGCCGCACCCCCGGAACCCAGGGCTCGGGCTTCGGCCCGCGCCGCCCCCGGACCCGCGCGATCGCGCTCTGCATCGCCGCCGGCGCCCTCGGCTTCGCCGCGATCGGCTCGACCGCCGCCTTCGCCGACTCGGCTCCCACCTCCGGCCCGACGAGCACGATCGAGACCACGCCGGTCGCGACGGCCAGTGCGACGCCGACCCCTGACTCCAGCGACGCGCCGACCCTCACCGGCCCGGCCTCGACCGGCCCGGCCGCCTGCGGACCCGCGGGCGCCGGACTGCCGAAGCCTCCGGCGCCCGGTGCGGACGGCGCGATGCCGACCCGCCGGCTGCGCCCGCCGACGGCGAGGCTCCGACGCCTCCCGCGGCTCCTGCTGACGGCGAGGCGCCCACGCCTCCGGCTGCTCCTGCTGACGGCGAGGCGCCCACGCCTCCCGCGGACGGCTCGATGCCGACCCCGCCGGCGGCACCCGCTGATGGCGAGGCGCCGACCCCTCCCGCGGCCCCCGCTGACGGCGAGACCCCGACCCGCAGGCTGCCCCCGCTGACGGCGAGGCGCCCACGCCTCCGGCTGCTCCCGCCGACGGCGAGATGCCGACCCCGCCCGCCGCCCCTGCCGACGGCGAGGCGCCCACGCCTCCGACCGCGCCCGCGGACGGCGCGACCGCGACCCCGCCCGCCGACGGAGTGCTCCCGACCCCCCCGCGGCGCCCGCGGACGGCGACGCCGTGACGCCGCCGACCCCCGGCCGCGCCCGCGGGCGACGCGAGCTCCCGACGCCCCCGGCCGACGGCTCCGCGCCGACCCCGCCCGCGCCGCCGGCCGCCGAGGCCCCCCTGCCGGTCCCGCGCGCCCCGGCACCGGCCCCGCCGCCGGGGACGCTCCCGACGCCCCGAGCGACACCGCCACCCCCGAGGAGTCGGACGCCCCCTCCGGCAGCTGACCCCCCGGTCCGCACCTCCGGCTCGCGGAACGACCTCCGGCTCGTCGGAATCCACGGATTCGACGAGCCGGAGGTGTTTCCGCGTGCCGGGGGTTCCGGCCGTCTCGCGGGCCTCCCACTTCGCTGATCGAGTAGCCCGCGGGGCGGGCGTATCGAGATCCACCGGCGACAGCAGGGGGAGTCTGCCGGCCCGCCCTGCTGAGAACGGTGGGTCTCGATACGCCGCGTCCCGCGGCTACTCGACCAGCAAGAAGGAGGTCCACTCGCGCGAGTCGGCGCCCTCGAGTGGACGTGTGGGGGGGCCTGCTCGATCTTCTGGGCCCGTTGCAGGTTGGTCGGCGAACTCGTGCTGATCGAGTAGGCCCAGCAGCTGGTGCATCGAGATCCTCGTGCCCGGACGGGCGGGTCTCGATACGCCGCGTCCCGCGGCTGCTCGACCAGCAGGCAGGGGCGGGCGAGTGGACCTGGAACGGGGCCCGGCGGGAGCGCATCGCCCGATGCGCGTCCGCTCGCGCGAGCGAGCATCGGCGAGTGGACGCGTACGGGGGCCCGCTCGATGCACAGGGCCCGTCGCGGGTCCGTTGGAGTACTCCTGCTGATCGAGTAGGCCGCGCAGCCGCCGTATCGAGATCCACCCGCGTCGACAGAGGAGTCTGCAGAACCATCCTGCTGAGGACGGCGGGTCTCGATACGCCGCGTACCGCGGCTGCTCGACCAGCATGTGGGGCCGCGTGCCGCGGCCTGCTCGACCAGCATGTGGGGCCGCGTGCCGCGGCCTGCTCGACCAGCAGAAGAGTCCTGCTGATCGAGGAGGCCGCGGAGCGGACGTCTCGAGATCCTGGGGGGTCAGCGCGCGGTGCGGCGCCTCCGGGCGAGGCCGAGCACGAGGGCTCCACCGGCGAGGAGGGACAGCGCGGCGGCCGAGAGCCAGCCGGTCTCGACGCCGGTGGAGGCGAGCGAGCCGGAGCCCGCGCCCGTCCGCGGCGGCACGGCACCGGCCGGGTGCGTCGGCGCGACGATCGGCTGCGCGGTCGGCGCGGTGGTGGGCTCGGCCGTGGGTCCGGCGGTGGGCTGTGCGGTGGGCGCAACGGTCGGCTCAGCCGTCGGCACGGCAGTGGGCACGGCGGTGGGCACCGCGGTCGGCTCGGTCGTCGGCACCGGGGTCGGCGTCACCGCCGCTCCGAACACGTCCACCGCGGAGCCGAGCGACGCCAGCACCGTCTCGCCGTTCGCGTCGTCGACGCCGTCGTTGTCGGTGACAGCGAAGACCTCGCCGGCGCCGGTGACGCCCAGGCCCTCGAGCTTCTCCTGCGTCCAGCCGTTGCCGGCCTCGAGCGCGGGCAGCACGTCGACGGCGAGCGTCTTCTCCAGCACGGGGAGCTCCTCGCCGAGCGCGGCGCCCGGCCCCGTCGGCAGCGGCACCGTGTACACGGCCTTCAGCGCCGCGTCCGGACCGTTGCGCTTGTCGCGCTCGATGACCGCGAGGGTCCCGGCAGGCGTCAGCGTGATCTCGGAGAGGCCGTTCCAGTCGCCCTCGGCACCGGACGGCGCCTCCAGCGGGTAGCCGAAGAAGCTCCAGCTGCCGGCCGCGACGTCGTAGCGGCCGAGCCGCACGATCCCGTCGGCGTCGATCGACGCCTCGCGCTGCAGCGCGGTCCAGACGATCTCGCCGTCGGCGCCCGCCTCGACGGTGACGCCCTCGAAGCCCTGCGAGCCGAGCGCGTCGCCCAGCTCGGCCGGGAGCGCGATGCGCTCGAGCACGGCGGCGGAGGCGTCCAGGCGCAGGAGCGCGTTCTCGGGCCCGGTCGCGCCCTCGGTCACGGCCCAGAAGCCGCCGTCCTCGCGCGCGGCGATGCCCTCCAGATCGAGCGCGGCAGGCTCACCCGCCTCGGTGACCGTCAGCGAGGCGTCGACCAGCGCCGGCACGACCGACGTGTCGACCGAGTAGACCGTGCTCGGCGCGTACGCGCTGTCGCTCACGGCGTAGAGCCGATCCGCGGCGGCCGAGTCGCCGGAGAGGCCGGAGAGCGCGCCCCACGGCAGCGGCGAGCCGTCGACGTCGGCCGACGCGATGGTCGGGAAGGCGGGGGCGGAGGCGCCGAGCGCGTAGAGCTGCACGCTCGCGCGCACCGCCGCCTCGGCGTCGTCGGTCTCGCTCGAGACGACCAGCAGGTCGCGCTCGGGCAGGGCGAGCAGCCCCTCCGGGCCGGGCGTGGACGGCAGCGCCTGCACGAGGCGCGGCGCGGTCGGGTCGGAGACGTCGTAGACCGCGACGAAGTTGGCGCGCTCGGCGCCGACGAAGACGTACGGCACGCCGTCGAAGGTCGCCGAGAGCAGGCCCTCGGGCTCGGAGCCCTTCGCGTCGGAGCGCTTGTCGGGGTAGAGCCCGAGGCTGACGGCGAGGTGGTCGAAGGTGCTGCCGGCGTCCCAGACCACGGAGCCGGAGGCCGCGTCGAGGATCGACCAGCCGCGGGTGCCGCCCTTCCAGTCGCCCTCGTTCGCGATGGCGACGTGGTCGTCGCCGACCCAGCCGATCGCGTCGGGCTCGCGCGGGACGTCGGTGATCGAGTCGGTCAGCGCGATGCGGTCGTCGTCGAGGGTGTCGATCCCGGAGACGGAGGCGGTGCCGGCCGAGTAGGACGCGGTGACGGTGCGGGTCGCCAGGTCGAGGATCGCGACGGCGTTGTTCTCCTGCAGGGTCACCGCGACGGCGGTGTCGGCCGGGTTGATCGAGACGTACTCGGGCTCCGGGTCGCTCGGGGTGTCGAGGCCCGCGAGGCCGGTGAGCGCGATGTGCTCGGCGACCCAGGCGGACGGGTCGGCGGTGAGGTCCATCACGACGAGCTCCCCCGCGGGGGCCTGCGGGAGGTCGCCCTCCTCGGCGCCCTCGGGGGTGAACTCCTCGTCGCGCTGGTTCTCGATCGCGATGACGGCGAGGTCGCCGGCGGTGGTGACGTCGATGGAGTCGGGCTGGCCGCCGAGCTCGATCGTCGCGACCGGGGCGAGGTCGCTCGCGTGCAGCACGCTGACGTGGCCGGAGGGGTTCGCGAAGTCGCCGTCGGAGGTGTCGACGACCGCGAGGACGTACTCGCCGGTCGCGTAGACCGAGGTGGGCTCGCCGCCGACGCCGACGCCGCCGAGGGGCTTCGGCGCGTCGGGGTCGCTGATGTCGAGGACGTTGATCCGCTGGCCCGCGGAGTCGGTGGAGTAGACCAGGCGGCCGTCGGGGGAGGCGCTCGAGATCTCGGCGACAGCGGAGTCGACGGCCGGGTCGGCGGCGTTGAGGTACGCCGGCACCGTCGCGATGCGAGTGAAGAAGGAGTCGCCGGCGGCGGCGGCGGGCAGTGCGGCGCCGAGCGTGCAGCTCGCGAGGACGAGGGTGAATGCGGCGCCGGCGGTGCGGCGGGGGGCGAAGTGACGGGGCACGGGTCTCCTGAGCGGGTTCGAAGGAACCCGCCCACGCTGGCCGCCGCAGGTGAACGCGGCGGCGCGCGCAGGTGTCCGGCGGGCGAACGCCCGGGGGACGCCCGCCTCGACAGTGAGGACTCTGCGGCCCGCCCTGTCGGTGACGGTGGGTCTCGATACGCCCCTGCGCGGCTGCTCGACCAGCATGGCCGAGTGGACGCGGGACGGGGTCCGACCGAAGCGCAGCGCCCGATGCGCGTCCACTCGCACGGGTCGGCGCTCGCGACTGGACGCGCGTCGGGGACCGCTCGGGGCTCGAGCCCCGTTGCGGGTCCGTTGGCGAGTACCTGCTGATCGAGGAGGCCGCGCAGCGGTCGTCTCGAGATCCGCGGGGTCAGCGGGCCGCGAGGCCCGCCGCCGCCGAGCCCCAGCCGGCCAGGGCGGCGCGCACGCGGTCGTCGCGCGCGAGGCCCAGCGCCTCGGCGTAGCCCTCCTCCAGGACGTCGTCGATCCGGACGCGCGCGCCCGTCTCGGAGGAGCGCACCGCCGCCTCGACCATCGCGAGGCTCCGCACGTTCGCGTGCACCTCGCCGGAGGGCACGGCGCCGGAGCCGAGCACGCGCACGAACTCGGCGAGCGAGCCCGCGATCTCCTGCGGGCCGGGCTCGAGCGTCGCGGTCCGCACCTCGTCCGACTCGCGCGCCTGCCAGGAGGGGGCGCCGTCGCCGTCCCAGTGCGCGGTGCCGCCCGCGCCGTTCACGCGCCAGTCGCCGTTCCAGGACGTCTCGAGCCCGTCGGCGCACCAGCTGCCGGTGTAGCTGAAGCGGACGCCGTCGGCGAACTCGAAGACGGCGCTCGCCGCGGCGCCGTCGGCGTACCAGCTCCAGCCCGGGTTGTACTCCTCGCAGTAGACGGCGATCGGGTCGCGGTCGAGCACGTAGCGCGCCGCGTCGAACGCGTGGATCGCCATGTCGACGAGCAGCACGTGCGGCATCTCCTCGCGGAAGCCGCCGAAGTGCGGGGCCTTGGCGAAGAGGACCGACGCGGTGCCCAGCTGCCCGAGCCCGGCGACCTGCTCGCGGAAGGCGGCGATCGCGGGGTAGTAGCGCCGAGACTGGCTCGTCATCAGCAGCCGCCCGGCGACCTCGCTCGTCGCGGCGAGGATCAGCGACTCGGCGATGGTCGGCGCGATCGGCTTCTCCGAGAGCACCGGCAGCCCGGCGAAGAGCGCCTCGCTGCTCACCGGCAGGTGCGCGCGCGGCACGGTCACGTTGACGACCGCGTCGGCGCCGGAGCGCGCGGCGACCTCGGCGACGGAGCTGCCGACCGCGATCGGGGCGACCCCCTCCTCCTCGGCGGCCCGCTCGGCGAGCTCGACGTCGAGGTCGACGAGGCCGACCAGCTCAGCGTCGGGGTGGTCGCGGATGGTGCGGATCCACGCGCGCCCCATGGCGCCCGCTCCGACCTGGACGAGACGGACGGTCATCGGACGAGCGCTCCCCGGTAGTCCTCGCCGGCGAAGAACTCGCCGGACTCGTAGCGCTGCAGCACCGGGAGCGAGCGCTCGGGCCGGTCGGAGCGCGCCCACTCGACGCCGTTCGCGATCACGCGGCGGACGTCCGGGTGGTGGTAGACGGGGAAGTCCTGGTCGCCGGGCGAGAAGAAGAAGATCCGGCCGTGGCCGCGCTTCCAGGTCATCCCGGAGCGGAACACCTCGCCGCCGGAGAAGGTGGAGAGGAAGACCAGCTCGTCGGGCGCGGGGACGTCGAAGAACTCGCCGTACATCTCCTGCTGCGGGATCGTGAACGGATGCGGCACGCCCTGGGCGATGGGGTGGGTCGGGTCGACGGTCCAGACGATCTCGCGGTCCTCGGCCGAGCGCCAGCGCAGCGTGCAGGTGGTGCCCATCAGCTTGCCGAAGATCTTCGACCAGTGGCCGGAGTGCAGGACGACGAGCCCCATGCCGGAGAGGACGTGGCGCTGCACCCGCTCGACGATCTCGTCGGCGACGGCGTCGTGCGCCATGTGGCCCCACCAGACCAGCACGTCGGTGCCGGCGAGGACCTCCTCGGTGAGGCCGTGCTCGGGCTCGTCGAGCGTGGTGGTCGAGACGGTCGCGCGCTCGCCGAGGTTCTCGGTGATGCCGGCGGCGATCGTGGTGTGCATGCCGTCGGGGTAGATCGCGCGGACCTTCTCCTCGATCTGCTCGTGGCGGTTCTCGCCCCAGACGAGGACACGGAGGGGGGCTGCGGGTGTGGTCACGGGTGATCCTTCTTCGTCGGAGGTGTCGAGGCGCCGGAGCGGCGGTTAAGCGCTTTACCGGCGCGTGCTCCTAGACTGCGGGACATCGCGCCCCCGCGTCAACCGCATCGGGCGCGGCACCCGGGAGGAGACGGCATGGCGACCATGCAGGACGTCGCGCGCCGCGCGGGCGTGTCGATCGCGACCGTCTCCTTCGTCGTCAACGCCACCAAGCCGGTCTCGCCCGAGACCGCCGCCCGGGTCCGCGAGGCGATGCGCGAGCTCGGCTACCGCCCGCACGCCCTCGCCCGCGCGCTGGCCCGACGGCGCTCGATGATGATCGCGATCGTCTACCCGCTGGTGCCCTCGCGCCCGCTGAACACCGCGACGACCTTCCTCGCCGGCGCCGCCGAGGCCGCCGCCGAGAACGGCTACTCGATCGTGCTCTGGCCCACCATCGGCGGCTCGGAGAAGCTCGCCGATCTGCGCGCCGACGGGCTGCTCGACGGCGTCGTGCTGATGCAGGTGACCTCGGAGGACGAGCGGGTCGCGGTCCTGCGCGACTCCGGCACCCCGTTCGCCCTGCTCGGCCGCACCCGCGACCCCTCCGCGCTCGACTGGGTCGACATCGACTTCGAGGGCATGGTCGAGGAGGCGCTCGAGCGCCTGGCCGCGCAGGGGCACCGCCGTATCGCCCTCGTGCTCGGACCGGAGGGCGGCGCCGACTTCGGCCCCTATGCGCGCACGCGGGAGGCTTTCGAGGGCGCCGCCGCTGCGCAGGGCCTGTCCACGGTCCTGCTCCACTGCGAGGAGACGCCGGCCGGCGGGCGCGCGCTGGCCCGCTCGCTCGACCCGGAGGCGGCCACGGCGGTCCTGGTGATCAACGGCGGAGCGGCGGTCGGCTTCGCGCACGAGCTGCGCCACCGCGGCGTGCGGGTGCCGGAGGACCTCTCGATCGTGCTGCTCGCCTCCGATCCCGACGTGGCCGACCTCGCGGATCCGGCGCTCGACGTGCTGGTCGCCCCGGGCCACGCCCTCGGCCGCCGCGGGGTGGAGGCGCTGCTCGCCCGCCTCGCCGACCCCGCCGCGCCGCTGCTGCAGGAGCGCATCGGCGGCCCCTGGCGCCCGGGCGGCTCGGTCGCGGGGCCGCGGGGGTGACCCGCGCCGCTGCTCCCGCCCGGCCGACCCGCGGTCAGTTCCGCGTCCGGTACGCGTGCGGCGTCAGTCCGTGGATCCGCTTGAACTGCCGCGCGAAGTAGAAGGAGTCGTCGTAGCCGGCGGCCGCGGCGACCTCGGCGATCGGCCGCTCCGTCATGTCGAGCAGCTCCCGCGCCCGCGCCATCCGCAGCTCGGTCCGGTAGCGCAGCACCGGCATCCCGAACCGGCGGCGGAAGAGCGCCGCGAAGTGCGACGGGCTCAGACGCGCCATCGACGCGAGCTCCGCGACCTCGATGCTCTCGGTGAGGTGATCGCGGAGGAACTGGGCGGCGCGCTCCAGTGCGGTGCTGCGCGCGTCGCCCGGCGGGCGGTCCGAGGCGAGGACCGCCATCAGATGCCAGGCGGCCCCCGATGCGGCGAGCAGGCTGTTGGTCGTCGCATCGCGCTCGAGGTGCGTGATCACCGCCGAGATCAGCGCGACTGCGGCGTACACGTCGGACAGGGTCCGGACCGGAGCGTCGGCCGTCGCGCGCGCCGCCCGCAGGAACTCGGGCAGATCGCTGCCGGTGAGGTGCAGCCACCAGAGCGTCCACGGGTCCTCGTCGTCGGCTCCGTAGGCGTGCGGCTCGCCGGGCGGCAGGAGGACGACCTGCCCGGCGGTCACGGTGAAGGCGCCGGCCGCCGTGGTGCACCAGCCCGAGCCCCGGGTGCAGACCAGGACGACGGCGTCGGCGATGGGCCGGCTCCGCACCCGCCCGTGCGAGCGCGCCTCGGGGAAGTGGCCGCAGTCGGTGACGAGGAGGTGCGCCGTCCCCGGCTGCGTCAGCGCCTCCCGCACGCGGGGGCGGGGGAGCACGTGCATGGTCTCTCCCGGGAACCCTGCGCCGATGGTCATCCGGAGAGCTTGCCCTCGGATCAGCGTTCTGTCCAGATCTTCCACCGGATGCGACCTGCGCCGCGCCGTCGGTCCGGCCTTGACTGGGCGTCATGCGCAATGACAACGCTGCCATTCTCGAGCTCGGAACCGGTCGAACGTCCAGGACCGACCCGCCTCCGCCGGAGGACGTGGATTCGAACGACGAGCTGTTCCTCCTCGGCCGCGACCTCGAGGAGCGCCCCCGTGCCGCCTGCGTGCCGGAGCACTACTGGGAGGAGGCCGTCTGGCGGGATCCGGGCGACGTCCGCTGTCTCGTCGCGCTCGCGCGGACGCTGACCGACGCCGCTCGCTTCGACGAGGCGGAGCGCCGTCTCCGCTCCGCGATCGCGCGGCTGACCTCCCGCGGCGCGCGACCGGCCGACTCCGAGGCGCACTACCGGCTGGGAGTGCTCCTCGCGCGGCAGGGGCGGGCGGACGAGGCCGACGAGGCCCTCGGCACAGCGTGGAGGACGGCGGCCTGGCGGAACCCGGCCGGCGTCGCGCTCGCGCAGCTGCACGCCGCGGGGGATCGCCCGGCGGAGGCCGAGCGGGTGCTGCGCGAGGTGCTCGCGACCGACGCGCAGCACGCGCGGGCGACGGCCCTGCTCGTCACCGTGCTCCGGCGGACCGGGCGGGAGGAGGAGTCGACGGCGCTGCTGCGGGGACTGCTCGACCGGGACCCGCTCGACCCGTGGGCCCGCGACCTCGCCGGCCGGCCGCTCCCCGACGACGCCGCCGTGCTGGTCGCGGTGGCGCTCGAGTACCGGGCGGCGGGGCTGCGGGACGACGCGCTGCGGCTGCTCACCCTCTCGGTCGAGGCGGAGGAGCGCCTCCCGCCCGGGCAGGCGCGGATCGGGGTGCCGGCGCAATACCACGCCGCGCTCCTGCACGAGTGCGAGGGCCGGACGGAGCAGGCGCGGGCCGCGCGGCGGGAGGCCCGGCTCTCTCCGCTCGAGGGCCGCCGAGCGATCCGCCTCGAGGACGTCGAGGCGCTCGAGGCGGCCGGCGCCGACGACACCACCGCCCGCTTCCTCCTCGGCGACTGGTACGACGGGAAGGGCCGGATCGAGGACGCCTTCGCCGCCCGGTGGTTCGTCGCGGCCCACGATGCGAGGGCCCGCGTGCGGGTGCTCGCCCTGCGCGACCTCGGGGTCGCGTCCTGCGCCGCGTACGGCGATCCGGAGGCGGCGCTCGCCTACTTCGAGCACGCGCGGTCGATCGCGCCCGGCGACGCGCAGCTCCTCGCCGAGTACGACCGGCTCCGCGCGCACCTCGGGCACGAGGGGAGGCTCGCCCTGCTCGAGGAGAACGAGGCCGTCGTCCTCGAGCGCGACGACCTGACCCTCGAGTACGCGGCGCTGCTCGTCGAGGCGGGCCGGGCCGGGTGCGCCCAGCGGCTGCTGCTGGGGCGCCGGTTCGAGCCGCGCGGAGGCGGCGAGGGTCGCGACCTGGAGGGCTGGGTTCGCGAGGGTCGCGACCTCGAGGGCCGGGTTCGGGAGGGCCGCGTCCTCGAGGTCTGGGACGCGACGATGCTCGCGCTCGCCGACGCCTCGTCGCCGACCGACGCGCTCACATTCCTCTGCGCCGCTCTCGCGCCGCCCGCGTGCCTCGGCGAGGCCCGCCCTCCGCACGCGTCCACGGCGGATCTCCTGTTCCGCCGCGGCGACGCGCGCTCGCGGCTCGGCGACGACGCCGGCGCCCGCGACGACTGGGACGCGGCCGCGGGCCTGACCGGCGACGCGGTGACGGCTCCGCGCTTCGACGCGCAGACGGTCTCCTCGATCCGGGCGCTGCAGCGCCTCGGCCGCGCGGCGGAGGCGGCCCGGCTGACGGCCGCCTTCGCGCAGTGGATCGAGGAGGAGCACCGGATCCCCGCGTCCGACGACTGGTCCCGCGCCGACCCGCTCTTCCCGCGCGACCCGCAGACCGACAAGGACGCGCAGCTGGCGCACTACCGCGCGCAACTCGCGGCGCTCGCCGAGGACGAGCTCCGAGTTGACCGCTGAGGCGGCGCCCGTCATCCGGCTCCGTCGGACGAGAAGCGCTGCCCGAGCGCGTCGTGACGACATCCCTTGGGAAGCGCACCCGGCTCGCGTCCCTGACGTCGAGTGGACCCCGAACGGGGCCTGCTTCCGTCGCAGAGCCCCGTCCGCGTCCATTCGTCGCGTCGCTCGCCGGCGACTGGACGGCTGACGGGGTCCGCTGGCCGGCTGAGGCCCGGTTCGCGTCCAGTCATGCTGATCGAGTAGCCCGCGCAGCGGGCATATCGAGATCCACCAGCGCCATAAGGACGAGTCTGCAGACCCGCCCTGCTGATGACGGCGGGTCTCGATACGCCCCTGCGGGGCTACTCGACCAGCATGTTGCGGCGCAACCGCGTCCTCCCCCCGTCACCGAGACGCGAAGCGGCTTCACCGATCGATACGCCCCTCCGGCGCTACTCGACCAGCATGGCGGGGCACACCGGCGGGCGCCCCACTTCGACCGGCGGGTGCCCCACCATGCTGATCGAGTAGCGCGTGCAGCGCGCGTATCGAGATCCGCCCACCGTCGAGACAGCGGCCTGCAGAACCGCCCGCGTCAGTCGACAGCGGAGCTCACCCGGATCGCCCGCGCGCTCGGTCTGTCGAAGCCGTCGGAGGTGGGGACGACGGCGCAGCGTCTCGACACCGTCCGCGGGATCATCGACCGCGGAAAGCTCTACGGATTCCGCCACCGGGCGATCGAGGCGTCGCTGACGAGCGAGTGGCCGCGAGTGGAGTGAGGCGCGCGGCGGTCCCGCTCAGCCCGCGTGCGGGAGCAGCACCTCCACCAGGCCGTCGGTGACGCGCGTCTCGAAGCGCGGCTGCGGCGAGGTGGCCGGGCCGCGGACAACCTCGCCGGTCTCGAGCGAGAAGGCGCTCGCGTGCCAGGGGCAGCTGATGCAGGCGTCGGCGCCGGTGCCGCGCAGCTCGCCCTCGTCGAGGGGGCCGGAGAGGTGGCTGCAGACGTTCGACAGCACGTCGACGCGGTCGCCGCGGCGGACGGCGAGCAGCGGGGTCTCGGCGACGGTCTTCTTCACGGGGGTGCTCTCGGGCAGCTCGGCGAGCGGTCCGAGGGTCTGCCAGCCGGTGGGGAAGCGGTGCGGGACGTCCTCCGTGTGATTCGCGCCCGCCGCCTGCCGGTAGCTGAGGTGGCCGCCGAGGTAGCCGCCGCCGGAGACGACGGCGAGGCCGAGCATGCCGAGCGCCTTCCCGCTCGCCCGCCGTCCGCGCACGCGCTGGACGAAGGACGCGGTGTAGAGGACGGTTCCGGCCACGTTGGCCGCCGCGTGGACGAGCCCGACCCGCTTCTGCTGCTCGTGCAGCTCGGACCAGTCGGTGTAGCCCGCGGCGGCGGTGGGCAGCACGCTGACCACGCCCAGGGCGATCAGGGTGCGAGCGGCGCGCTCGTTGCCGGGCAGCAGGTCCAGGACCGCCGCCGACACCCACGCGCCGGTGGGCACGAGCACGAGCAGCGGATGCACCGGGTGCCCGATCGGGACGCCGTGCAGCACGTCGCGCACGGGCTGCGGGCGGATGACCGCGTCGACCACCTTCTTGACGCGGTCGACGAGCGGATCGAGGGCGGCCACGTTCTCGAGACGGCTGACGAGACGGACGAGCTTCACTTCGCGCATGTCCCAGAGCACCGCGTACCCGGGGACCCCGACAAGGGGGTTGCGATCCTGGGGCGCCCGTCGATCGCCCGCCCGCGACGATCCTCCCTGGGAGGTGACGCGTCCCTTCGACGAGAAATGCTGTTCTGCACGGGCCTTGCCGACACTTCTCGTCGAACGGGCCGGGTCCGACCCTTGCTGATCGAGGAGCGCGCGCAGCGCCCGTATCGAGATCCGCCACCGTCGAGACGGCGGCCTGCAGGCCCGCCCGCGTCAGTCGACAGCGGAGAAGAACGCCTCGATCGCGCGGGTGAGGGCGACGAGGTCGTCGACGTGCGCCAGCTCCCGCGCGGAGTGCATCGACAGCAGCGGTACGCCGACGTCGACGGTCGAGATCCCGAGCCGGGTCGCGGTGAGCGGTCCGATCGTGGAGCCGCAGGGCACCGTGTTGTTCGACACGAACTCCTGGAAGTCCACGCCCGCCCGCGCGCACACTCCCGCCCAGAGCGCCGCGCCGCGGGCGTCGGTCGCGTAGCGCTGCGAGGCGTTGATCTTGAGCAGCGGCCCCTTGCCGGCGACGGGCTGGTTCACCGGGTCGTGCTTCTCCGGGTAGTTCGGGTGCACGGAGTGGCCCGCGTCGGCGGAGAGGCACCAGGAGCCCGCCATCGCCCGGGCGCGCTCGTCGACACCCGCGCCGAGCGCCGCGCCGATGCGGGTGAGCACGTCCTCGAGGAACGGGCCGCTCGCTCCGGAGCGGCTGGCGGAGCCCAGCTCCTCGTGGTCGAAGGCGGCGAGCATGCTGATGTGCGGCGCCGCGCTGTCGTCGGCGCTCGCCGCGAGCAGCGCGACGAGTCCCGCGTGCACCGAGCTGAGGTCGTCCATCCGCCCGGCCGCGAAGAGCGCGTCGTCGAGGCCGAAGCGCGCGGGCGGCTGGGTGTCCGCGGTGATGAGGTCGTAGCCGGCGATGTCGGCGGCGGTGTCGAGCCCGGCCTTCGCGGCGAGGATCCCGAGCAGGTCGTTCCCGTCCGCGTCGCCCAGGCCGTAGACGGGGACGGTGTGCTTCTGCCGGTCGAGCTTCAGGCCGTCGTTCGCCTCGCGGTCGAGGTGGATCGCGAGCTGCGGGATCCGCAGGAACGGACCGGTGCGCACGAGCACCTCGGCGCCGTCGCGGGTGACGATCCGGCCGGCCAGCTCGAGCTCGCGGTCGAGCCAGGAGTTGAGCAGCGGTCCGCCGTAGACCTCGACGCCGGCCTGCAGCCAGCCCTTCGACTCCACGGTCGGCCGGGGCTTGAGCTTGAAGCCGGGGGAGTCGGTGTGCGCGCCGAGGATCCGGAACGGCGTCACCGCGGAGGCGCCGGCCGGCACGTGCCAGGCGATGACCGCCCCGTCGCGCAGCACGTAGTAGCGCCCGGGGGCGGTCGGCCACGCGGCGCTCTCGTCGACCGGGATGAATCCCGACGCTGCGAGCCGCCGGGCGGTCTCGGCCGCGGCGTGGAAGGAGGACGGCGAGGCGGTGAGGAACTCGGCGAAGTCGGCGAGGTGGTCGGCGCGGGAGGTCATCAGGTCATTGAAGCAGGACCGGGACGTCTAGGTCGGGCTGCAGGTGCGCACCGTGATGCCGCCGATGCCCAGCGCGGTGGTGACCGTGTAGGACGGCGAGGTGCCCCGCCACGTCGTACCGGTGAGCACCGTGGAGACCGTCACGGGCCAGGAGGAGCCGACGGCCAGCAGGGTGTTGACGGGGGTGAAGCTGATGGTGCGGACCGTCGGCTCGACCGGCGTCGTCGACGTCGTGGAGGCGCCCGTGCCGTAGGTGGCCACGATCCCGGTCTGAGTGATCGAAGCCGTCGGGACCGTGAAGTCGAGGGTCACCAGGCCCGCCAGGGAGACGGTGCATCTGTCGATCGTCGGCACCGCCAGGGCGCCGGTCGCGGCGGTCGTCGTCGCGAGCGCGGTGTCCGTGAAGGCGGCCGTGGTCCCCACCGGCGGGGGAGCGACGACGCCCGCGCCCGCGAGCAGCACGGCGGTGAGACCGAGGGCGCCCCCTGCCGCGTGCCGGTGCCGGCGGCGAGGGCCGGTCGCCGCCTGCGGGGCCGCCGTCGGGCGCGCAGTCCGCGTCGGAGCGAACGCCACCATGAGCAGCAGCCCGGCCAGCAGCCCGCCCAGGAACAGCGCCGGCGGGCTCGCGAGCGCGCTCACCACGTAGCCCACGCGGTTCACGCTCGTGAGCAGCAGGTCCACCCGGTCGACCACGTACGGCTCCGCGTCGTCCACCCCGTTCGCGTCGCCGCGCAGCACGAGGGACACCCGGTCGCCGCCGACCGGCGTACTCGAGACCACGCGGTGGGTGATCCGCACCCCCGTGGGCAGCTCCACGCTCACCACGTCGCCCGGCCGCGCGTCCGCGGCAGGGATGTCGCGGGCGATCCCCAGCGCCCCCGTCTCGATCGCGGGCCCCATCGATCCGCTCTGGAAGACGAGCGGAGTGATGCCGAAGAGCAGCGCCGCGAGCGCGGACAGCAGGCAGAGGGTGCCGAGCACCGCTCCGACCGTGAGCAGGAGCTCGCGGAGCACGGCCCGCATCCGCCCGAGGCGCGCGGGCACGTCGGCGCGCGCCGACGCCTCGGCGGGCTCGATCGCGTCGTGCAGCGGATCGTCCCGGTGGGAGGCGTCCGGCGACTCGGCGAGGTGGTGGGCGGTCGGCACAGGCTCAGGTGGTGGTCGCGGTGAAGGTGAGGGTGATGTTCGTCGACTGCGACTGCAGGGTGGTCGCCGCGGTGGTGGGCAGCGTGAAGAGCACGCAGAGCGTCTCCGACGCGATGACCTGCGGGGTGCCGGTGGTGCCGGCCAGGGGGCGGCCCGTGCCGACGAGGGTGCCCACCACCGAGGGTGCTGACGCGCCCGTGGTGGTGATCGCGGTGCCGCTGCAGGAGGAGGTGGTGCCGCCGGCGGGGTTCGTGGGCGTGCCGCCGGTGTAGACGGCGGCGGTGAGCGCGGGACCGAGCGTCCCGGTGCCGGCGCCGACGACGGTGTACGTGACGGGGAGCGTGCCGGTGTTGCTCACCGCGATCGCCACCGCCTGCGTGCTGCCGGGGCGCAGGTTGGTGAGATTCGGGATGGTGATGGTATCGGCGCTGTTGAGCTTGAGGTCGATGTTCCCGGTGCTGAACGTGGTGGTGGCCGTCGCGTTGTCCGACCAGGCCGCGAGGGTGGCGACGCCGCCGCCGCCGAGCAGGATGCCGACGGAGAGCAGGGCGCGCACGCGGACGCTGCGCGAACGGAAGCGCTTCGGGCGGCGTTCCGCGGCGTGGCGGGAGCGCGGCGAGGCCGAGGTGCTCGGCGGGAGTTCAGGACGGGACATCCGGGGACTGCCTTCGGGGTCGGTCGTGCGGGTCGGGAACGGCGGTGGCGGCGGACGGCGTGCGCCGGGAGTGCATCGCGAGGAGGAGGGCGAGGCCGGCGGCCATCGCGCCTGCGGCGGCGAGGAGCAGCGGCGGCGAGAGGGCGAGGCCGGTGGACGGCAGATGGAGCGGCCATGGACCGCGATCGTCGGCGGACCCGGCACCGGTTCCGGCCCCGTCGAGGCGCTCGCTGAGGGTCACGTTCAGCCGCACCGACGCGCTGATGCTCTGGTACTCGTTGCCCGCCGCCGGATCCATCAGGAACGTCAGGCTCACCGGAAGGACGCCGCCGGGCGGCACCGGGAGGCTGCCCAGGCTCAGCGATCGCCGGTCGCTCCTCGAGCCCGCGGGGGTCACCTCGAGCGACTCGGCGACCGGCACGCTGCGTCCCTCCGCCGTCGCCGTCACGTCCAGCACCTCCCAGAGCGGAGTGCTCGGCGGGGTGTCGAGCACCACCGTCACCTGGGCGTCCTCGGCGCGGCTGTTGCGCACGTACAGCACGGCGGTCGACGTGCCGCCGGGCACGATGCGCTCCGTCCCGCGGAGCAGCGGCTCGTCGATCCGCGGCGCGAACTCGTCGCCGTCGGTGCTCAGATCGAGCCCCTGCTCCGACACCGGCAGCGATCCGGGGGAGGCGACGAGGGCGAGCGCCGGCGCGAGGACAGGCGGAGCGATCGCGCCCAGCGCCACCGCGGCGACGGCGGCGGCCAGCCGCGCAGTCCACGCGCGCCGGGAGGGGCCGGTCACGACACCCTCCTGGACTTCCGGCGGCGGTCGAGCAGGGCTCCGCCGAACATCACGAGGGCGTAGCCGCCGAGGAGGCTCACGGCGACGATCGTCGCGATGCCGCGCTGCGGACCGGTGAGCGCGCTGTTCAGGTAGCCGAGCCACGGCAGGTGGTACCAGAGCACGCCGCGGACCTGCACCTCGCGCACCGGCTCCTGGTCGGCCACATTGTTCGCGTCACCCTGCGTGACGAAGGTGCGCTCGCCCCGCGCGTTCTCGGCCGTGGCGATCACGCGGTGCGTCACCACGGCGCCCTCGCCCGAGGCGAGCTGATAGGTGATCACCGTGCCGACGCCGATCGAGTCGGCGGGGACGGGCCGCATCACCACGAGCTCGCCGGGCGGCAGCCCCGGCCGCATCGAGCCGGTGAGCACGGTGTAGGCGGTCGCCCCGGTCACGCGGGGCACCACCACCGTCGCCAGCAGCACGCCCACGGTCACGAACAGCGCCAGCCAGGAGAGCACCCGGCCCACCCAGACCAGGGCACCGTCCTCCTTGAGCCGCGGAGCCTTCGAGCGCACGGCGGCGTGCCGCCCCGCTCCGGCGTCCGCCTCGACGCTCGCGGGGGCGCTCACAGCTGCTCCGCCCGGAAGCGGAACACGATGGTGGTGCTGGTGCTCTGCAGGGAGGCCTGCGGGGCGGAGGGCGACAGGGTCACGCGGATGCACCACACCTCGCTGCTCCCCTTCTGCAGGTTCCGGTACGCCGAGGTCGCTGAGCCGAGCGGCGCGGTGGTCACGAGCGCGAGACCGGCGGAGGTGCCGGTCGCCGGGCACGAGGCCGCCGACGACACGAGGGTCGCGGCGGTGGTGAACGCCGAGGCCGCGGCCGTCGGCGTCACGACGGTGCTGTCCAGCCGGTAGCGCAGGTCCTCGGTGCCGGCGTTGCGGAGGGTGAGCGGTGCCTGGGCGACGCTGCCCGGCCCCGCGTTCCTCGCATCGAGGGCGGTGAAGACGTGGTCCTGCACCTGCGCGGCCGCCGTCCCCGCCAGCAGATCGAGGCTGCCGGAGCGGAGCGTGGTGCCCGGCACGGTCTCCGCGTCGCTCCAGTAGGCGGCCGTGCCGATCCCCGCGAGAGCGAGGGTGAGCACGGCCGCTGCACCGAGGGCGACGGCGGAGAGCCGAGAGGGCATGGGGCTGCTGGGTGAGTCGCGCGCTGACTACGGCGTGACGCCGTTGGGGGTCTGCTCGAGCAGGAGCTGGAACTCGGCCAGGTCGAGGGTCTCGTTCTGACCGTCGAGGTTCGCCGTGGCGGGATCGAAGGTGAAGGTGACGACCACGGGGAAGGTCTGAGTGCCACCGGTCTCGAAGTCGACGTCGATCGACGCGCCCTCGTCGCTCAGACCGTTGACGGTGAGCGCGGTGTCGACGTACTCGGCGAGGTCGCCTGCAGCGTCGGGCAGTACGGCCGTGAACGTCGCTTCGAGGTTCTTGCCGATGCCCGCGACGGTCGCGGTGGTGGTGTAGCGGATCACGTCGCCCGGCACGATGCGGTCGATGGCGGGGTCGAACTCCGCGCCCGTCGTGGTGCCCGGAGTCGCGTCGCTCCAGACGCCCGGAGCCACGGCGAGGGTCAGGTTGCCGGCTTCGATCTCGCCGGCGTCGATCGGCGCCGAGTCGCTCCAGAACGCGAGCGTGCCCGCGCCGCCGAGCAGCAGTACAACAGCCGCGCCGGCCGCGATGGCGCCCTTGGTCGTCTTCTTCATCGTGATGGTCCCGTTCCCCGAGGAGTACCCGGGCGGCTTCGTAGCGGCCCCTCGCTCCAGGCGGAACGTAACCGGCGGCTGAGAAAACGGTCAAGATCGCCCGCGGGGGTGCGGAAGCGCTCGTCCACGCCTTCTGGCGGGGCGTCCGTCCAGCTGTCTCACAGGAGGTCGGGAGCGCTCCGCCGGGCCGGTAGGCCGTTCGGCGGGGCGACAAGCCACCCGACGACCCGCGCTGCGGCCCACGGCCGGGGGTCAGCGGAGGCGGGCGGACACCGAAGACGGGCGGTCCGGGTACGGGAAGACACTGCGTGAAGTGGCTGCTTCCCGTCGTAAATCGCGGGGGCAGCAGACGAGCGTCACGCCTTGGCGCCGTCGTTGATTCCTACATGGGGAGCAGCCGATGTCCAGGCGTCCGTCGCTTCAACTGCTCGAAGAGGGGAGCGCGGGCTTTTCCTCGCGCGCGCCTTCGCCGTGCTCAACGTCTCGAGATCTGATCAGGGCTCCGGCGTCGCGAAACACAGCCTCAGAATGCGCAACCATCCGCGGCGAATATCAAAGCGCAGGAGACCGTCGCTGACCCCCAATCGGTTTCCACGGGAGCCGTCGATACAGCAAACGAAGTCGCCGAGACGCCGGCGGGCGCGCTGCGCAAGCTCGCCTCGCCAGTGGCTCGTCGCTGCCACTCATCAGGACCGAATCGAGCGACCGCGCGGGCCACGCCCCTCCGTCACGAAGATCGAGACGCAGAAAGCCCTCGCTCTCCGCTGGTCGCGGTTGAGGCTGCCACTCGCGTCTCGGTCGAGACGGATCGCGAGCAGGGTAAGTCCAGCGATGGGTTTGTGCAGACGAGCACCTTGTCGCCCATCACGCGCCGCTCGTCCACCCCAAACACAGGATTGCGCGAGGCCGCATCCGGGCGAGAACGATCACGACCCCCGCGCTAGGCACGGGTATAACACGGCCAAATGGCCGCACCGGGTACTAGCGCCGAGGGTGCCGTCGCGTCAGCGGTTGACCACCCTGGCAGGCGTGTAATCGCTGAACCCTTTGCGATCTCCCTTATCCCTAACCAGACGCAACGAGCCACTAATCGGGTGATCAGGCCCTACACGATCGACGTGCCGCGGTTCGAACGGCCGAAAAAGATTGGTCATCAATATAATGATGCGCAAGTCAAAGTCACAGGGTGCGGCGGCTAAGGATTCAGCCCGGGCGGAACACCGCCCAAGCGACCTCTGGCATTCCAGCCTGGGCCAACTTTGAGCTGTAGTTGCCGGAAGAAATCGTCCGCAGTCCAGGTGATAAGCCGGTCGTTCAAATCTTTGATGACCAGTTGTTCATCTGTCCAACCCTGCACCCGAGACGCACGCAGAAACGCCAAGACGTTCGGGTCGGCAAATGGAGAAACCCATCGTTCTTGGAACTTGTAAAAGATTGGATCCTTCCATACTGTGTCCAAGTCCCTGTCTCGCATGCTATAACCCACGTACCACCACGGTCGGAATTGGCTCCCTGCCATCGCATCTATAACACTTCGAATCGCACTGAAACGAGCTTCATTTAAGCCCGCTGACGTCCGACTGATGTTTGCGACAATTGTTTCGGGCTTTTTGATATCACCGTGCATCTTCAGCAGGGGCACTGGTCCGCCGTTCTGAATGTAATCCTGAAGTGCTGCGGGAAATCCTTCCAGTTCGTGTTGGGTTGAAAAGCTCCTAACATCACCGGGACCGCAGCGCGCTTCGATGACCTGATCGAAGTTTACCGTGATCAGTACAAGACGCTGCCTTAGTGCGACAAGGGACCGCAAGGGATCGTCTAGGGGAGGATGCGCTCGCAAGCTCTCGACGATCTTATCGTGCGACTCCGCAAAACTGGAAAGCGAACTAGAGAATCGTTGCGACTCCTGCTCTTGCTCGTGCTCGAGAACCATTTCAAGAGTTAGTGTCTCGACAAAGACGCGCTCGCCTAGCGTAAGTTCCAACTCGGTCAGTTGTTGCGTAGCGGCCAGATCTTTCCACCAGCCGTGAGCAACCTCTTCGAAAGTACTTTCGTCAACAGTCCGGCCCGTAAGTCTGCCCAAGACCTCGTTTCGCAGCCTGTCTCCTGACGGGAGCCCGAAGCCCACACTTGCCCCAGCGCCTAGAAAGAGAACAAGGAGAGGCATGGATTCCGGTTTTTGCCTACTCACAGTATCCAGTGGTACCAAGGATTTAGCCCATGTGTTGCGCCAAGCAATGCCTTCTGAACCAATTCGGGCGAGAAGACTTGGATTTCCCTCGCAATGGATGTCAAAGTTGAGCTGTCCTTCGCAGGACAAGAGCATGACCGAGCCGTTGACCATTTGGAGCAACTCGGGGAGCCGCGTGACTACGTTCCAAATCAACTGAGTATGGTCGTGCTCGAAGGAAGTCTCGGAATAAGCAAAAGCGACCAGCTCCGACTCGCGAAGCCGGATGCTACACAGGCCGGTGGCGATGTCACGCAGGGCCCGCTGAGCGGCATTGACGGCAACATATTCCTGTGCTCCAATTACTCGCGCGCGATTTCCGATCACCTCGAGCTGAAGCTCAGCGTTCGCATTGTGGGTGTTGTAACTGTCGAGCACGAAGCTCACCGCCGAAACTAGGTCCGGGACATCCACTTGAATCGCCCCGCAGTCAATCCAGTCAGCACCGGCGCCAACCGAGTCGACAACTACCCCATCTTCCGCTTGTAGGACCTCACTGATAATAGGAATCCACTTTTCGCGCTCCGCAAGCCACACGGCGAGTAATCGTGCCTCATCAGTAAACTCTCGTGCTTCGTGATTCTTCAGCGCTGTGCGCAGCCATTCGAGAATGTCGACCGTCTGGATACTCACAATGCGTCACCTCGATCGGCCCAACTGAGCAACTCATTTCGTATTCTGCGCGTGTTCGAGGGCCGCTCGAATGCGATGTGCAGAGCGCTCAAAGCAGGTCGAATCTCCTCATACTGGAGTAACGCCTCGTCTATCGCTATTCCTGAAGCGGAACGTCCAGCGAGAGCTTCACGCAACCGAAGTCGAGCTGCCAGCTCCCACTCGGGATCTATCCAGATTCCATCTGCACCGCGATGTAGACCTTCCCCAAGTCGCCGCGCAAGCTCACCAAGAGCCCATCCCCTATATAGATCTAAGCCTCGTTCGCTTGCCTTCGCGTGTTGCGTCAAACCATGCGCGAAAGCAAGTGTTGGTAATGCGATCGCTCGGGAAATTTCATCTGACTGCTGCTTGTTTTGCGGAGATGGAAGTCTTCGCGAGTAATCCGTGTTTCTATTGATCAGCAGGACAAACAGTAGGCCTGCTGCGGTAGGTCGGAGAGTAGTTGTCTCCTTCTCGAGAAGGTCCGTCACACCTCGTAAACGCTGCTCGTTCCACGACTTGTACACAGAGGCCAGCGTAAGCAGGCCGAGTTCAGTGTTCCGATTTCCTCGGAGTTGTACATGAAATCCACGACTCAGATGAACAGCATCGCTTTTCAGAAGCCAGAGTACAACGACGCCCTCAGGAGTAACCAACAAGCGGTCCCTGCCAGCAGTTACGAAGAGCTGAGACCATGAAGACTGTAAATCTACGCGAATAGTCGGCAGATTCGCCAGCTCATCCCGTAGCTTCCGCCCACTAGAAATGGGATTAAACCACCGCCGAAGGCTGATCAACATAGCTCGTAGATCGATCTCCGTCCAAGTCTCGGGCGCGATCTCTATACCTGACACCCTCTCGAACTGCCCCTGCAGCACTCGTATTAGCACGTCATGAAGCGCGCTGGCCTCGTCGGTCGACAGCTCTTCGCTAAGTCCGAACACTTCATACCAACCGCTCTTGAACGGCGAGCGATTCAACCAGATAGTCTGCTGTGGCGAACGCGGCTGATTCTTTTCTGGCTTCAAACTCGGAGTCGCTATCGCTCGTAGGCAACATGACGATAACCTGATCGGCGATGGTGCCAATGACGTCAGTTTGCACGTAGTGCATTAGCTGGCCGAAACGATCCCTTGCAACGAACGCTCCGAATTCATCTAAGAAAATGAGGAAGTGCTCAGAGGATTCAGCGATAGGACGTAAGGATTCAAGTTTCGCCCGAGTGTAGGCGAATACTTGCTCGCCTGAAGAGAAGGCCTCGAGCGGGCGCCGTCGGCGTCTTCCCTCTTTCGACCGCCACACCACCGATCGTGCATCAAGGTCATAATCAACTTCGGCCGCTCCCTCAAAGAGTTCCTCCCGCAACACCTCTTGGGAAAGGATGCTGGCAACCTCCCCTTCGACCCAGGTTTGTAAGAGTCGACCAGCATCCGAGTCGTTTAGTTGTGTGAACTGCCAACTCTCGCCGGCTGAGTGAACCAGCCGGGGAGCGAGGTTATGGGCTTCGCGAGTCATATAGCTTGTTGCTAGACCCCATTGATCGCGCACCACCCCCGCGGACTCCTCCAGCGCGTCAATCAGCTCGGTCAAGTCTGTGGCGAATTCTACTAAAAGCTCTTCATATTGTAACAGCTTCGGCACAAATGCAGACGATCGAAGTCGCGAGACGAGCCCAGGCAGAATATCGATAGAAGATCCCTTTGCTCTGAACCAGTGGTCGGCGGCGCTTCGAACTTTTTCCCACTCATCGGCCGTGGACAGTGAAGCCGCAAAAGAAGCCAGGGCTGCTCGCAGGTCAGCAACTGAAGTTCGCACCTGCTCCAAGACCAACTCATTAGCCTCCTTTTCGCCGAAAAGAAACTCTTGCTCGCGCCTGATGCCCACAATGTCGCGTTCGCACTGTTCGAGAACGGATGGCAGGATCGTCTCCCAATCGGTTGAGAGACTTACGGCATTAAGCTCCTGAATCTCCGTACGCGATGCTTGGACAACTTCCTCAATTTCTGAGGCAAGAGCTGATGGATCGATAATTCGTATTTCTGTAGTGGAAGCCGAATCCTCGACATCTTCTTCCTCGTCCTCGATCAGTTCAAGGGCATGACGCGCATCGCTCGAAGTTGTCTCGGTGCCGGTTGCTGTCCGCAGGCGGAGCAATGCGAGGAGTAAGACGTTTGTTGCTTTTGCAAATTGCTCGCGTCTACTTTCCAGCTCTTCAGAGATCACTTCTCGGTCCGCTCTTTCGGTTTCGGAAAGATCGAAAAAATTCTCGAGGTCGTCATCTGCCTGCCGATAATTTTCTTCTTTTCGCCGAGCGGCGGTCATCACAGCAGGTAGCTCAAAAAGAAGGTCAATTCTTTCAGATATGTCTTTGATTTCCCGTTCGATACTGAGAACGGTTGATGATTTGGGGACGTCTCGAAGGCTTTCCCTCCGTCTCGCGAGTCCCCCGGCAAGTTCATCGACAGTCACACTTCGATCTAGCTCCACGACTACCTCTCCGTGGAGATCTTGAGGGAGGCTAAGGAGGGTCTGCTCAATTGACGCTGCGGTGTCCCGAATCGACCCGGCGGCGAATTGAGATTTTCGATTATTTTCCAGTTCTTGGAGGCGTTGCTGTGAGGCGCGAAGCAGTGCTGCAATTTCGGCTGAGGAGGGTCGAGAACTTAGCTCAAGCGCACTGAGAATACCGTTTTCCGCGAAAAGAGCGCGAGTATGAGCGTCTCGTCTTATCCGCACTCTTTTCGTAAGGCGCCGGAATTCGCCCTCTGACAGGGTCGGATTGTTCCCGCTGCGGTTCATGAGGCTTCGTTCGATAACGGAAATCTGCTGAGCCAACTCTTGGCGAAGCGACCAAGCCTTCCGATAGTCCTCAAGGCTAGGCATTTGATCGACAATATTCGATAGTTGTTGAAGATGGGCCAGAGTGCGTGTTGCCTTATTGAGTGCAGTAGACATTTCTTCGCCCCTGAGCGAAAGTATTTTCCGCTCGCCGTCTTTCTCGTCCAATTCGCGAACCAGTGCAACTAGGTCATGCGGAGGATGGTGCGCGGAGATTCGAAATGAATCCCAAGATCTGGACCAGTTGTCGGCCTTCGCAGAGACTCGTTTGTATACTATCTCTACGTCTAGAGACTTTTGGTAGAGGGCTAATCCAATGGTCTCACCCAATGTCTCGTCACCGGCGATGCGTCGCACTTGCAGAATGGATCGAAGATCATCCCAGGACACTGCATTGCCGTCCAGGTAGACCTGACCGGGGTTGATAACTGCGTTGCTTTGGTTATCCACATCCCAATCGTTGCTGTCGAGCATTACCAGGATTGAGTGATGTCCGATCTCTTCGATTTCTATTCGTACTCTGCCGAGTTGCTCGACCAAGCTTTTCCAGGCCCGCGGAAGCCCGGCATACGGGGGCTGTCCGCTGATTAGCTCGAGCAGTCTTGCCGCTAGCGTCTTGCCGATCCCATTACGTCCCTCCAGCCTCGCTAGAGGTAGGTCGGGAATGGTGGGAATGATTCGCAGATTCCCATCTGGAGTTGAGAAAGTTACTCGCATTGTGTGTTGATCTTCTTTGCGAGCAACGTTGCGAGTATAGAGTCGGGAGCCTCTGGGTGAATAGAGTCAAGCTCGCGCAGAATGGCCTCTAACGCGTCGTGTCGGATGACTTCTCTGGCCGATTGGCCGTCGGCCAGTCGCGAGAGGTCGGCTACCACGTTCCGATTACGTGTCGTTGCCTTATCGTCAATCATCAGATTCTTTCGCTAGAATTCGTTCTTTCGCTTGTCGTACGTTCCGTCGAGCAGTACGCGCGTAGTGCTCAGAAAGCTCGATTCCGTATGCACGCCTCCCTGCGTCGATTGCGGCTTCTAGAGCGCGTCCGGTTCCACAGAAAGGGTCGACGACAAGACCGCCGGGCGGGGAGGAGGTTTCGATTCTTGGGCGAACAAGTTCCTTCGGAAATGTGGCGCTGTGTCCGTCGGATCCTTTGTGGGCTCCGACTTGAATGACATCGTTAGCTCTTGGTTCGGCTGCGGATACGTCGTAGTAGTACTTCGCTCTACCGGTTTTTGGGCGTAAGACGAAGTGAAACAAGTGCTCATGAGAAAGGCGGAGGCGGTCGCCCTCGGCGCGAGGCGGTACAGCTGTCTTCGCCCATATGACGTCGTTGCGGAGAATCCATCCCGCTTCTTGCATCGCGATAGCAAAGCGCGCGGGAATCATAAGCAGTTGCTTGTCGGTCAGTACTCCGCCGGACGGAGTGCGGCGTCTGCTTCGAGTTCCGGCACCGAGTCCTTGGCGTCCATCGGATCGGATGCTCGACCACCGCGCAAAGTAAGTGTCGCCCAAGTTGACCCAGATGCTTGCGGTAGTTTTCAGGGACGGTTTCAGGCGCTCAAAGATCTCGACGAGGTGGCCTATAAACCATTGTGGGTAAGGCTCCAACCCGAGAACACCACCATTTGCGCGGTACCAGGCGTAACCGGGCGCGTGATTCGCCATCGCCGTTTTGAGAATACTAGGATGCGCCGATGTCCACCGGTCTAGCACCGAGTCGTCGTGTATGTGCCCATACGACCGGAGACCCCAGTATGGCGGGCTGGTTACAACGCAGTCCACCGAAAGAGGCGCTAGCTGCACGACTTTGTCGAAGGCGTCGCCAATTGATACCGAGGGCAATGGGCGTGAAGTAGGAGCAATCGCGTTGTCGAGATCTGTTGACTCAGAATTGTTGTGCGGCTCACCCAAGTACAAGTTACGCTCCTCGCCGCTCGTTCCCCCGTGCGATCAGACTACCGAAGCGCCGGATGCTCGTGGGCCACCAGGCGCGTCGAGGTGGCGTCTTGACGGGCCCCGGCCCCGGGCCGCGGGTCGAGTCGCCGGTCGGCACCTTGGGTCTTGGTGGCGCTGCGTTGCGACTGGTCGTTGGCGTCCTCGGTGTATGACGGTGGTGTCGACCCTCGAGGGCAAGCCGTGTCGTGGGAGGTTGCGCTGGGAGCCTCGGTGACGCCCCCCCCCAGGTCCGCCCACCCATCCGCAGCTGCTGTGGGTCCGGCGGAAGCTCGTACCGTCATTGTGCGCCGGTTGCTTCCGCAGCGCGCATGAGAGCTGGAGCGCGTCGAAGGGCAGTGCACGATTCTGATGCGCTTTACAGGTGCGGCGAAGTACGGCGGGGCCGTTGAGCGGTCTGTCGCCGTTTCACCACCCGCTGGGCCCCGATCGTCTCCGGCTGAGGGCGATAGATGTCAGGTGCTCGGCAGGTGGGGATGAAAAGCATCCTGCCGATGTTTTGAAGGGGTCCATTGGCGCCTCGACGATTGCCGGGTCGTGTAGAGAAAACGGAAAGAACGGGGCGCTTGAACAGGGTGGCGAACGAGACGGAAGCGGACGATCGTCAGGAGATTGTCCCAGCCGTCGGGCTGAGCTTGCAGGATCGCGGCTCCTCGCGAACTTGTGGTCTGGCGAAACGTTGAGGGGGCGCGGAAATTGGAGCCCCCTTGCTGGCTTAGCTCAAGAGCCTCAGTGGGCCGGACCGACGGTCACACCCAAGCCCGCACCATCCCTCCTCACCCCCGCTGCCGCCGCAGCCACTCCCGCGACCGCCGCAGCCCCTCCTCCAGGGTCGCCTCACTCTCCTCGTCCGCACAGATCCACCCGGCGTACCCCGCCCGCCCGAGCGCGGCCAGCACACCGTCCAGGTCGAGCACGCCTTCCCCGGCGATCCGCCACTCCCCGTCCCGCCCGACCGGCACCGAGTAGTCCTTCAGATGCAGGTTGTCCACGAACGCTCCGAACTCGTCGATGAACCCGGGCAGATCCTCGATCCCCGACCGCGCCAGATGCGCCGTGTCCACGGTCAGCCCGAGCACCCCCGGCTCCATCCCGTCGAAGAACTCGCGGAAGTCAGCCAGCTCCATCACCGGCTGGTCCGTGTGGTGGTGCAGCGAGAACGCCACGCCGGCGTCCCGCGACCGAGAGGCGATATCGGTCAGGGTCGACGCGAACGAGCGCCGCATCGCGGCATCCACCCCCTCATGCGGATGCCCGTGGCAGAACACGATCCGCTCGGCCCCCACCGCCGCGGCGAACGCGATGGTCGCCGCGATCCGCTCCTGCCCCGCCTCGTCCAGCGAATCCCCGGTGATCAGCGCCGAGTAGATCCCCGGATCCTCCCCCAGCGAAGCCAAGGCACGAGAAGGATCTCCCACGTACTCGGCGTACTGCGCCCCCTTCAGCTGCAGCCCCTCGTACCCCTCCGCCCGGAAGCTCGACACGAGCACCGGAACCTCCGCAGGCTCCAGGAACTTCGAGAACGCCAGCCGCGCCGGCCGCGACACGCTCATTCTCCGATCACCTCGCGCTCGGCCGTGTCGAACACGATGAGCAGCTCGCACTCCTCGTCGCCGATGTTCACGGCGTTGTGGGTGGCGCCAAGCGGGATGGAGATGGTGTCACCCGGCCCCATCTCGACGTAGTCGTCGTTCACCCGGTTGCGGATGCGGCCGCGGATCACGGTGAGCACCTCGTCGCAGTTGGGGTGGTGATGCACCGGATTGTTGCGGCCGGGCTGGATGAAGCACTTGCCGACGGTGAGGACGTCGGAGTTCCCCTCCGATCCGGCGATCATCCACTCGAGCCGGCCCCAGTCCTGCGGGACCGTGGTGGCGCCTCCGGCGGGCACGAAGCCGCCGCGGCGGGTCTGGTTCTCGATCATGTCGTCTCCTCCGTCAGTGTCATCAAGTAAGAAAAGGGGCGCCCGGCCCGGACAGGCCGGGCGCCGAGAGCGTCAGCCCCCGAGCTGCGCGACCTTCGCGTCCAGCGCCGCCCCGACCTCGGCGGGAGTCAGCTGCCCCTGCGCCATCAGCTGCAGCTGCGCGACCATCTCGACGTTCAGCGCGTCCTGATAGCGCGGCCAGGCTGCCTGCGGCAGGTACACCCGGTCCTCCTGCAGGGCGAGCAGGTTGGGCGCGAGGTGCTCGTCGATCGCGGGCTCGTAGTTGGTCGTCGTCGTCATCGAGTTGGTCGCCTTCTGGAAGGAGGCGACGCCCTCGGGGCTGGCGAGGAAGCCGAGGAACGCCTGCGCGGCCTCCGGCTGCTTCGCCTTCGCGTTGATCACCCAGCCGGGCGAGGCGTTGCCCGAGAACCACGGCTCGCCGTCGGGCTGCGGGAAGCCCGCGATCGCCCAGTTCAGGTCGGGGTTCAGCTCCGGCACCTTCGTGACGTTCCACGGACCCATCGGGATCATCGCGGCGCGCCCGGTGACGAACTCCTCCAGCACCTGGTCGCCGTTCACTCCGACGACGTCCTGCGAGATCAGGCCCCCGTCGAACAGCTCGGCCCACTGGCCGAGCGGCTCCGCCCAGTTCTCCTCGAAGGAGCCGCCGCCGTCGAAGGCGTCGAGATCGCTGACGCCGTTGCGGGCGTTCGCGGCGCCGACGCTCGAGGCGATGCTGTCGGGCAGCGCGCTCCACGGCTCGAGGTACGGGGTCGTGCCCGTCTCCTTGATGTCGCGGAGCAGCTGCACGAAGTCGTCCCACTCGGTCGGGAACTCGTCGTAGCCGAGCGACGCCACGAGATCGGCGTCGTAGGCCAGCCCCGTCGACCAGGACGAGATCGAGAGGCCGTAGGTGCGGCCGTCCCTGCCGCGGATCTCTTTGTTCAGGGGCGCGACGACGTCCATGTAGGGCTCGTCGGTGATGTCGACGACGAGCTCGCCGTCGATGAGGTTCGTCTTGTTCTCGGAGCCCATCACGAAGACGTCGGCGGCGGTGCCGGCCAGGAGTCGGTTCTGCAGCGTCGAGATGTACTCGGCGACCGGAGGCGCGTGCGAGACCTCGACGCGGATGTCCGGATTCGCCTCCTCGAAGGCGGCGACCACCGGCTCCATGACCTCGGGGCTGTCCCAGGTCATGAAGGTGAGGGTCGTGCGGCCGTCGCCACCGGCGGCGGAGCAGCCGCTCAGCACGAGGGCGAGCGCGACACCGCCGAGAAAGGCGGTGCGCAGTCGGGTGCGGGTGCGGGATCTGTGCGTCATTGCAGGATTCGCTTTCTGGAGGAGAGAGGAAGGAAGAAGGAGAGAGAGGGAGGGGTCAGCCCTTGACGCTGCCGGCGAGGAGGCCGTTCACGATGTGCCGCTGCATGGCGACGAAGAAGATCACCATCGGGATCAGGGCGAGGACGGAGAGGGCGAGGAACGCCGGCCAGTCGACCGAGAACTCGCCGACCGCCTTGTACACCTGCAGCACCAGCGTCTGGTTCTGCGGGGAGCTGAGGAAGACGACCGGGGTGAGGAAGTCGTTCCACACCCACATCGTCTGGAACACGCCGACCGTGATCAGGATCGGCCGGATGAGCGGCAGCGCGATGCGCCAGTAGATCTGGAACGGGCTCGCGCCGTCGAGCTTGGCGGCCTCGATCATCTCGCCCGGAATGGTGCGCATGTAGCCGACGATGAGGAAGTAGCAGAAGACGGATCCTGCGGTGTACATCAGGATCAGCCCCCACAGCGAGTCGACGAGCCCGAGCTGTGCGAAGAGCCGGTAGAGCGGGATCAGCGTCACCTGCCCGGGCACGAGGAAGGCGATCACGAAGACGATCGTGACGAACCGCGACCGGCGCAGGATCACCGAGAAGGCGGCCAGCGAGCCGATCAGCAGCATCAGCATGATGGACACCGCGGTCACCAGCAGCGTGTTGCCGAAGGCCTGCACGATCGGCACGCTCTCTATGACGCGGGTGTACGTGTCGAGCCGCCAGACCGTCGGCAGCGCGAGCGGAGCGGCGGCCGTCTCGGCCTGCGTCTTGAAGGTGTTGACGACGATGTAGTAGAACGGCAGGCCGACGATCAGCGCCAGCGGCAGCATGATCGCGCTGGTGAGCAGGGCACCCGGCCGCAGGAGCTCCGAGCGCCGGACGGCGGTGCGCGCGGGGGCAGCCGCAGGATCGGGGGCGGTCGCGGGAGCGGCGACGGTGCGGCTCATGACGTCCTCCGTTCGAGTCGGTTCGAGAGCAGGAGCTGCACGGCGACGATGGCGCCGACGAGCAGCATGAAGACGACGGCCAGGGCCGAGGCTCGGCCGAATTGGGCCTGCGAGATGCCGTTCTGGATGATCGTCTGCGTGATCGTGTTGGTCGAGAATCCGGGCCCGCCGCTGGTCAGCGTGAACGGCAGCTCGTAGACCTTGAGGCCGCTGGTCATCAGCAGCAGGCAGCTGATCGTCAGCGCCGGGGTGAGCAGCGGAACGGTGATGTGCCGGAACTTCTGCAGGGCGCTCGCCCCGTCCACCGTCGCGACCTCGTAGAGATCGGCCGGGATGGACTGCAGGTAGGCGAGGTAGAGGATCGCGTGCCAGCCGGCGGTCGACCACACCCCCACCACGATCACCGAGAGCTGGGCGAGCGCGGAGTCGGACAGCCACGGCACGGGTCCGATGCCGAGGGTGCTCCGCAGCAGCGAGTTCAGGGCGCCGGAGCCGAGCGGCGAGAGGATGAACCCCCAGACGAGGCCGAGGATCGCGACGCTCGGGATCGACGGGAAGAAGAAGACCGAGCGCACGAAGTTCCGGCCGAGGAAGGCCCGGTTGAGCACGACCGCGGCCGGGATCGCGATCACCGTGACGAGGACCGTCGTGCCGAGCGTGAAGAGGATCGTGAAGCCGAGGCCGGCGATCATCGACGGGTCGGTGAAGATCGCCGCGTAGTTGTCGAGGCCGACGAAGGACACCTCGGTGCTGTAGCCGCCGAAGTCGGTGAAGCTCCAGTAGAGCGACTGCACCAGCGGATACGCGAACAGCACCGCGAACACGAGGAGCAGCGGGATCGCGAAGGCGCGGACCTGGAGGAGCTCGCGGAACGCCGCGACGGGAGTGCGCGCCGGCGGGGTCACCGCGGGCGGCGGTGCGGGCGTGCGACGCGCCGGCTCCAGCACGGTGGTCACGGCAGGAGCCCGTTCACCAGATCGATCGGCGCACCCGTCTCGGCCGAGCGGTAGGCCCCGTCGATCAGGGAGACGGTCTTGAGGTTGTCGCGGCCGGAGTTGGGCGCCTCGACCCCGGTCTCGACGGCGTCGAGGAGGCCGGCCAGCGCACCGTAGGCGGTGAGCGGCTTCGCCTCGCCCGTCGACAGCGGGTTCTCGATCCGCTCCGTGCCGTCGGGGCCGGCCAGGACGATGCCGCCGCCGGTGATGTGCAGGGTGCCCTCGTCGCCGAGGACGACGGTGTCCCACTGGGTGATCCAGCTCGAGAAGCTGTCGGTGTAGGTGACGGTGACGTCGCCGAACCGGATCTGCAGGTTCGCGTCCGTCTCACCGACAGCGGGGACGGACGGCGACGAGAAGGTGGTCGCGGTGAGCCAGGTGGCGTCCTGGTCGATCAGCCGGCGGAAGCCGTCGAGCCAGTGCACGCCCATCACCATCAGCGCGTGGTGGGGCTGATCGTTGCGCCAGCCCTCATCGACGCGATGCATCAGCTCGCGGTGGTTGATCACGCGGACCCGGCCGATCCGGCCCGCCTGGATCAGCTCGCGGGCGAGCTCGAAGCCGTAGTGCTCGCGGAAGTTCTGGTCGACCGCCAGCTGCACTCCCGCCTTATCGGTGATGCGCACCAGCTCGCGCGCCTCGTCGATCCCGTCGGCGAAGGGCTTCTCGACCAGGAGGTGCTTGCCGGCCGCGGCGAGCTCGCGGACGGTCTCGAGCCGGACGTGGCTCGGGGTGCAGACCACCGCGACGTCGAACTCGACGGCCGCGAGGGCCTCGGCGATGCTCGCGAAGGCGCTCGGCACGCCGTAGGTCGAGGTGGCCCACTCCCGCCGCTCGGGCGAGGGGTCGATCACGGCGACCACGTCGATCCGCTCGGGCCGCAGGCGGAAGCCGTCGAAATGCATCTCGCTGACGCCACCGGCGCCCACCACCGCGATGCGGTGCCGTCTCGTCTGCTCTGCGCCGTCGTTCTGCTCTGCGCTGTCGGTTCGTCCTGCGCTGTCGGTCACTCGTGCGCTGTCGTTCATCCGGACCTCCTCGTCGGACGACGAGGTCAGGGTGTTCGACCTCGGCGTCGAGCGGCACGGTCGCCGCTTCGAGTTCAGCCTGGAGGGCCGATCCGGTCGAGGAGAGAGCCAATACGGGCACGTTGGCCCACGGGGCGCCCTCAGTCGGGAAGCGTGTTCCAGGTCGTCGCCAGGATCTCGATCCCGGCCCGGGTGAGCGCCGGGTCGTTGGCGTAGGAGATCCGGACGTGGTCGTCGAGGCGGTCGTCGACGCTGAAGGTCGGACCGGGAAGGATCCGCACCCCCGCCCGCTCCGCACGCTGCGCCAGGGCGGTCGCGCGAGGCTCGGGGAGCTTGATCCAGAGCGAGCCGCCGCCCTGCGGGATCTGCGGCGACCAGCTCGGCAGGTGCTCCGCCACGGCGTCGAGCACCAGGCGCCGGTGCTCCGACAGCAGGAGCAGCCGCTCGTCGCGAGCGCGCTCGATCCGCCCGAGCAGCCGCGCGGCCACGATCTGCGCGAGGACCGAGGTGCCCAGATCCTCGCCGCCCTTCACCGCGGCGAGCTCGGCGACGAGGTCCGGCCGGGCGCGCAGCCAGCCGACGCGCAGCCCGCCCCAGAACGACTTGCTCACCGAGCCGACGGTCATGATCAACTCCCCGCCCGCGGCGAGCGGGATGGGACGGCGCTCGCCGTCGATGATCGTGTCGGCGAGCGTAGCGTCGTCGATGACCGGAACGCCGTGCCGCGCCGAGAGGGTGGCCAGGCGGCTCCGGCGGAAGTGGTCGAGCACCGAGCCCGTCGGATTCTGCGCGGTGGACTGCACCACGATCAGCACCGGCTTCAGGGCGACCGTCAGCTTCGCGAGCTCGTCGACGTCGATGCCGTCCGGTCCGGAGGTCACGCCGACCAGGCGTGCGCCCAGCGCCTTGAGCGACTCGATGGCCCCGCGGAACGTCGGCTCCTCGACGAGCACCGTGGCGCCCGGGGCGACGAATACCGCGGCGGCGAGCCGGAGGGCCTGCTGCGCCCCGGAGGTGATCAGGATGTGCTCCGGCGTCGTCGGCAGTCCGAGGTCGGTGTAGTACCCGGCGACCGCTAGCCGGAGCTCGGCGAGACCCGCCGGGATGTAGCCGTGGCCGGCCACGAGATCGCGGGTGCGCGAGCTGTCGATCGCGTTGAACTCGTCCGCGACCATCGGCAGGCCGGGCAGCGCCGCGCTCCGCAGATCGATGCGGTCGACGGCCGCGGCCTCGCCGACGAACGAGCGGAGCCGGTCGCCGCCGCGACTGGTCTGCGGATGCCGCGAGGCGCTGACGTACGTCCCGTCACCCCGTCGGCTCGAGAGCAGGCCCTCGGCGCGGAGGTCGTCGAGCGCCTTGGTCACCGTGTTGCGGCTGACGCCGAGTGCCGCGCCGAGGATCCGCTCGGACGGCAGCCGCGACCCCGACGGCAGCGCCCCGCTGCGGATGAGCGTGCGCAGCGCCGCGGCGAGCTCCTCGTGCAGGGCCCCCTCGCCCTGCTGCCACTCGCCGAGCAGCCGGAGGAGCCGGTTCGCGCCGACCGCGACCAATCGGAAGGCATTGGCACTCGCTGCCTGATACGTCATCGGCACATCATGGGAGCAATCCCCGGCCGGGTCAATCGACCGATGGCGACGGGGCCGGAGGAGGAAGGACCTCGCGATGCCGCACACCGTCGTGTTGCTCGGAACGCTCGACACCAAGGGCGAGGAGTACGCGTTCCTCCGCGACCGCCTGAGATCGGCGGGCGTCGACTCGATCGTGATCGACGCCGGAGTGCTCGGCGCACCGGGGCTCGCGCCGGACATCGATCGCGACACGGTGGCCCACGCCGGCGGCTCGAGCGCTGCGGCGCTCGCCGCCGCGGGGGACCGGGGCGCTGCGATGGCCGTCATGGCGGCCGGAGCGACCGCCGTCGTCCGCGACCTCGTCGCGCAGGGCTCCGTGCAGGGCGCGCTCGCGCTCGGCGGGACGGGCGGAACCTCGCTGGCGGCGACCGCGTTCGGCGGTCTGCCGCTGGGCTTCCCGAAGCTGATCGTCTCGACGGCCGCGTCGGGAGCGACCGAGCAGTACGTCGGGAGCAGCGACCTGATCCTCGCGCCCTCGGTCGTCGACATCGCCGGGCTGAACCGGATCTCGCTGCGCATCCTCGTCAACGCCGCGGCGGCGATGGCCGGGATGGTCGCCGCCGAGCCCGTCCCCGACGACGGCGTGCGCCCGATGATCGCCGCCAGCATGTTCGGCGTGACCACCCCGTGCGTGACCCGGGCGCGCGAGCGGCTCGAGGAGCTCGGCTACGAGGTGCTCGTCTTCCACATGACCGGGTCGGGCGGGAAGGCCATGGAGTCGCTGATCCGGCAGGGCTTCTTCGCCGGGGTGCTCGACCTGACGACGACCGAGCTGGCCGACGAGCTCGTCGGGGGAGTGTTCTCCGCGGGGCCCGACCGCTTGCGCGCCGCGGCCGCCGCCGGCGTGCCGCAGGTGGTCTCGGTCGGCGCGCTCGACATGGTGAACTTCGGCGCCGTCGACACGGTTCCGGAGCGCTTCCACGAGCGCCGGCTGCACGTGCACAACTCGAGCGTCACGCTGATGCGGACGACCGCCGCGGAGTGTGCCGAACTGGGCGCGCGTCTGGCCGCGCGGGTCGCTGAGTCCTCCGGGCCCACCACTGTGCTGCTCCCGCTCGGCGGGGTCTCGGCGATCGCCGTGCCCGGCGGACCCTTCGCCGACGGTAAGGCCGACGACGCGCTCTTCGGAGCGGTCCGAGCCGGACTCGCCGGCTCCCCGGTCGAGCTCGTCGAGCTCGACACCGACATCAACGATCCGGCCTTCGCCGAGGCGGCCGTCGCCCGGCTGCATGCGGCGATCACCGCACCCCGCACACCGACCCTCCAGGGAGCGCACTCATGACCTTCGTCGCCCGCACCGACATCCTCGACCGTCTCCGCACCAAGGTCGCCCTCGGCGAGCCGATCGTCGGCGCCGGCGCCGGCATCGGCCTCTCGGCGAAGTGCGAGGAGGACGGCGGAGCCGATCTGATCATCATCTACAACTCCGGTCGCTTCCGGATGGCGGGCCGCGGCTCGCTCAGCGGCCTGCTCGCCTACGGCAACGCGAACGACATCGTCGTCGACATGGGGCGCGAGATCCTCGGCGTGCCGCAGCGCACGCCGGTGCTCGCCGGGGTGAACGGCACGGATCCGTTCCTGGACGTGCCGCGCTTCCTCCGGCAGCTGAAGGACCAGGGTTTCTCGGGCGTGCAGAACTTCCCGACCGTCGGCCTCATCGACGGCAACTTCCGCGCCAACCTCGAGGAGACCGGGATGGGCTACGACAAGGAGGTCGAGCTGATCCGCGCCGCGCGTGCCGAGGACCTGCTGACCACGCCGTACGTCTTCTCCGAGGAGGACGCGGTCGCGATGACCGAGGCGGGCGCCGACGTCGTCGTGGTGCACCTGGGCCTCACCACCGGCGGCTCGATCGGCGCCGAGACCGCACGGACCCTCGACGACGGCGTCCAGCTGGCTACGGCCTGGGCGGCCGCCGCCCGCCGAGTCCGCAGCGACGTGATCGTGCTCGTGCACGGCGGCCCCGTCGCCGAGCCGGAGGACGCGCAGTACGTGCTCAGCAACGCGGTCGGCCTCGACGGCTTCTACGGCGCATCCTCCATGGAGCGGCTGCCGACGGAGCGCGCCCTGACGGAGCAGGTGCGGCGCTTCACGTCCCTGACGCTCCCGACCCCGGCGCCGGCAGCGGCGCGCTGAGGCTTCCGGCGCCTGGCGCCTCGAGTGCCGGCGTCACGGCACGATCGCGTCGATGTACCCGCCGTCCACCCGAACCGCGGTCCGGTACTGGGCGGAGGCCAGCGGTGGCCGCCGTGTTCACGATCGGCGTCGGATTCCTCACCCGCGTCAGCGCTCGAGCTGGATGGATCCGTCCCGGGCGATGTGGTCGAGAGCTTGCACTGCCAGCCGTTCGGTGCAGAGTCTCCGCGTCACCGTCCATCGATCGAGCCAGGTGGAGAAGCCGGGAGCCGTGAGGCGCAGGATCTCCTGGATGTCGACGAGGATCAGCTCCGGCGACTTGCGCACCTGGAGACCCGGGGCGCCGAGTCCCGGCATGGGCAGACCGAAGACGACCGGTTCGCAGTGACTGATCCGGTTGCGAGCCCAATTCATGCGTTGGGCCAGACGCGCGACTTCCTTGCGCGGTTTCGAGAGGCCGTGCTTCAGGGCAGGTTCTCAGAGGTCTCGGACGTAGTGCGCACGCGTTCCGTCGAGCTTCTCGTCACCCTTTCCGAGGAGGTTCACCCAGGTCCCCAGCATGACGTGAGCGATGATCTTCCCGGCCGGAGCGCCGATACCGACTGTCGCCTCGGCCTCGCCGAACGCTGCGTCGACCTTCTTGTCCAGGAGCCCTCGCTGCGTCTGGAACCATCTCTCGCCGTAGGCAGCCGCCAGCGAGCGGTGAAGGGCCTCGCGGAGCGCTACCTCAGCGAAGCGCACCGCGGCGTGGAGGTGCGCGGCAAGTTCCGCGTCGAGCAGATAAAGGGCCACCGCGTCCCGGTCGCCGGTCGTGGCGGCGCGGAACCTGCGCAAGCGCTGCCTCGCGAGGCTCGCGATCAGAGCCTTCTGCTCTCCTTCGCTGAGTTGTGGGATCACGTCCACAATGATATGGTCGGGGTCATATCCCCCCGGCACCGGCCGCGGTCGGGTTTCGGAAACCGCCGTAGATCGCCTCGATCACGGCGGTTTCATCTTTAACGGTGGCGCGTGGTGTCGGTCCTGCGAGTCGTGATCCGACGCAGTGCTCAGCCTCCTGAGCTGGTGCGCCAGGTCCTCCTGCCGTCCGTGCACGCGCCTCGGGTCCCGGCCCTCACGGCACGATCGCGTCGATGTACCCGCCGTCCACCCGCACTGCGGCGCCCGTGGTCGCCGAGGCGAGCGGCGACGCCAGGTAGACGACCATGTTCGCGATCTCCTCCGGCTCGATCAGGCGCTGGAGCAGCGACTGCGGGCGGTGCAGCCGCATGAACTCGCGCTGCGCCTCCTCCCAGGGGAGGGAGTGGTCCACGAGCTCGTAGACGAAGTCCTCGACGCCGCCGGTGTGCGTAGGCCCGGCGAGGACGCTGTTGACGGTGACGCCGGTGCCGGCGGCGGCCTTCGCGAAGCCGCGGGAGACGCCGAGCAGGGCGGTCTTCGAGACGCCGTAGTGGATCATCTCGGCCGGCGTGACGACGGCGGAGTCGCTGCCGATGTAGAGGACGCGGCCCCAGCCCTCCTCCGTCATCGCGGGCAGGTAGGCGCGGGTGAGGCGGACGCCGGTGAGGACGTTGACCTCGAAGTAGCGCCGCCACTCGTCGTCGGTGATGTCGAGCGGCTCGGTGCTGCCGAAGATGCCGAGGTTGTTCACCAGCACGTCGACCCGCGGGACCGACTCGAGCAGCTTCGCCGTCCCGGCCTCGCTCGAGACGTCGGCCGCCACACCGCGGACGGAGGCGTCGGGCACGGCCGCGCGCACGTCCTTGATCGCTCGGCGCACCGACCGCTCCGATCGCGCGTTGACGACCACCTCGGCGCCGGCGTGTGCCAGCCCGATGGCGATCGCGAGTCCGATGCCCTGCCCCGACCCCGTCACCAGGGCCGTCCGTCCGCTCAGGTCCAGCTCGATCATGCCGCTCCGCTCCGTCCGCCGCCTGCGGACTCCTCGGAGGAGGGTGCCACACGCCTCCGACACCGGCCCCAGGAAACCGCTCCCACCGCCCCATGCTGTCCAGTAGCCCCGGAGGGGCGTATCGAGCGGGGAAGACGCTTCGCGTCTCGGTGGCGGGAAGAAGGACGCGGCGGCGCCGCATCATGTTGGTCGAGTAGCCCCGTAGGGGCGTATCGAGACCCGCCGTCATCAGCAGGGCGGGTCTGCAGACTCGCGTTCTGACGGTGGTGGATCTCGATACGCCCGCTGTGCGGGCTACTCGATCATCATGGAGTGCACCCCGCCGAGGCGTCCCGCAATGGTCGAGACGTCCAGCAGCACCGGGACGCCTCGACCGTCCGAGGACGCCTCGGCGCGACATGCTGGACCCCTCACCCCGAGTGGTGCCGCCCGATCGGCAGCACCAGCGGCGTCCCGGACACCGGGTCCGCGATCACGCGCGACTCCATGCCGAAGACCGCGCGCACCGTGTCCGCGGTCACGACCTCGGCCGGCGTCCCCGACGCGTACAGCGCCCCGGCCCGCACCGCGAAGAGGTGGCCGGCGTACCGCGCCGCCAGGTTCAGGTCGTGCAGCACGATCACGATCGTCGTGCCGCGCTCCCGGTTGAGATCGGTCAGCAGGTCGAGCACCTCGATCTGGTGCGACACGTCGAGGTAGGTCGTCGGCTCGTCGAGCAGCAGCACGTCGGTCCGCTGCGCGAGCGCCAGCGCGATCCACACCCGCTGCCGCTGCCCGCCGGACAGCTCGTCGACGGGCCGGTCCGCGATCTCGAGCGTCCCGGTGGCGCGCAGGGCGTCCTCCACGATCGCGTCGTCGTCCGCGGACGCGCCCCGCCCGAACCAGCCGCGGTGCGGGTACCGCCCGCGCGCCACCAGGTCCGCCACGGCGATCCCCTCGGGCGCGATCGGCGTCTGCGGCAGCAGTCCCACCCGCTGCGCGACCTGCCGCGTCGGGAGCCGGTGGATCGCCTCGCCGTCGAGCAGCACGGCCCCCGCGCTCGGCGTGATCAGCCGCGCCATCGCGCGCAGCAGCGTCGACTTGCCGCAGGCGTTCGCCCCGACGATGACGCTGATCGCCCCGGTCGGCACCGTCAGCGACAGCCCGTCGACGACCACCCGCTCGTCGTAGGCGAGCGTCACACCGTCGACGGACAGCGTGGAGTGACCGGCGGCCACGGGGGAGGTCGGGGCGGTCACAGGGATCCTCCGGTGCGGTTGCGGCGGGCGAGGAGCCAGAGCAGGAACGGCGCGCCGAGCGCACCGGTCACCACTCCGACGGGGAAGCGGGCGCCCGAGAAGGCGAGCCCGGCGATGTGCTGCGCGACCAGGTCCGCCGCGAGCACCACGACGATCCCGACCAGCGCCGACGGGATCAGCGGCACGCGCGCGTCCGGCACGAGCCGCCGCGCGATCGGCCCGGAGACGAAGGCGACGAACGCGATCGGCCCGGTGGCCGCGGTCGCGACGGCGACCAGGCACACCGCCACCGCGAGCAGCCCCAGCCGGCTGCGCCGCACGTCCACTCCCAGCGCGGTCGCGGACTCGTCGCCGAGCTGCAGCATCGAGAGCCGCCCGGCCAGCAGCAGCGCGAGCGGCGCGAGCACCAGCATCGACAGCGCGAGCGCGGGCACCCCCGCCCAGGACGCGGAGTTGAGGCTGCCGGTCAGCCAGCGCAGCGACTCCTGCACGTCCTCGAACTGCGCTCGGGTCTGCACGTAGGCGATGACGCTCTGCAGCATCGCGGCGATCCCGATGCCGATCAGGATCAGCCGGGCGCCGATCACGCCGCTGCCGTCGGCGAGCCAGGCGATCAGCAGCGCCGTGACGAGGGCCGCCGCGACCGCGATCACCGAGACCGCGCCGCCGGAGAGTCCGAAGAACGCGATCGCGACGACCGCTGCCGCACTCGCACCCGAGGTGATGCCGATGATGTCCGGGCTGGCGAGCGCGTTCCGCAGCATCGTCTGGAAGATCACGCCGCCCATCCCGAAGCCCAGGCCGACCAGCACGGCAGTGAGGGTGCGCGGCAGGCGCAGGGTGCCGACGGTGAAGGAGGCGCCCGGCACGGTCTCGCCGAGCATCACCCGCAGCACCTCGAGCGGCGAGTAGACGGTGCTGCCGACGGTGAGCGACACGACGACGAGCGCGAGGGCGACCAGCGCGAGCGCCGTGCAGCCGAGGACGGTGCGGCGCGCCCGGCGGCGACGGCCCGCGGCGACGCCGAGCGGGGGAGCGCCCGCAGAAGAGCGGAGTGACGGGGCGGCGCTCACAGGGCCCGCACCTTCGAGCGCCGCACGATCGCGATCAGCACCGGCGCCCCGATCAGTGCGGTGACGATGCCCACCTCGACGTCGCTCGGCCGCGCGACGACCCGGCCGAGCACGTCGGCGACGACGAGCAGCAGCGCGCCGAGCAGTGCGGAGGAGGGGAGCAGCCAGGAGTGCGACGGCCCGGTGAACCGCCGCGCGAGGTGCGGGACCGTCAGCCCGATGAAGCCGATCGGCCCCGCGATCGCGGTCGCCGCTCCGCAGAGCAGCACCGCGGCGAGCCCGGCGACGAGGCGGGTGCGGCCGACGCGGCGGCCGAGTCCCTTCGCGAGGTCGTCGCCGAGGGCGAGGGCGTCGAGTCCGCGGGCGCTGCCGACCGCGAGCACGCCGCCGACCGCGAGGAACGGCAGGACCTTCAGGATGCTCGTGAACTCGGCGCCGCCCACTCCGCCGACCTGCCAGAACCGGAACCGGTTGAGCGTCGCGTCCTGGGTGAGCAGCACGGCGCTGATCAGCGAGGCGAGGGCCGCGGCGGTCGCGGCGCCGGCGAGCGCGAGCTTGAGGGGAGTGGCGCCCTCGCGTCCCAGCGACGCGACCGCGTAGACGAAGGCGCCCGCCGCCGCCGCGCCGAGGAAGGCGAGCCAGATGAACTGGGGGAGCGTCGCCGCCCCGAGGGTGGCGATCCCGAGCACGACGGCGAGGGAGGCGCCCGCGTTGAGCCCGAGGATCCCCGGGTCGGCGAGCGGGTTGCGGGTCATCCCCTGCATCACCGCGCCGGCGAGCCCGAGCGCGGCGCCGACGAGCAGCGCCAGGACCGTGCGCGGGACGCGGCCCTGCACCGCCGCGTCGACGATCGAGTCCGGGTCGGGCGCGGTGAGCGCGGGCCAGATCTCGCCGAAGGGGATCTCGCGGGAGCCGTAGACGAGCGAGAGCACCGAGGCGACGACGAGCGCGGCGAGGACCGCGATCAGCGCCGGGATGCGCCAGCGCGCACCGGCGCCCCGGAGGCGGATGTCGCCGCGTCCGGGGCGCCGGTGGGGTGCCGTGGCTTCGGCGGTCACGACACCTTGTCGGCGGCGGTCGCGAGGCCGGTGGTGTACTCGTCGAGCACCCACGGGATGCTCAGCAGGTTCGGCGACGACGTGGCCATGGCGGCGGAGGAGTCGTCGGTGAGGACGTAGACCGAGCCGCGGGCGACCGCGGGGATCTTGGAGAGCAGCGGGTCGGCCTGCAGCGCCGCGAGGGTGGTGTCGTCGCCGTAGACGATGAGGACGTCGGCGTCGAGCTGGTCGGCGTTCTCGGAGCTGACGGTGCCGCTGAACAGCTCGGAGTCGCCGGTGAGCGAGACGACGCTCGGAGCGAGCTCGAGACCGAGGTCCTCGACGAACTTCACCCGCGCGTCGTTGCCGGTGTAGTAGGTGAAGGTGCTGGCGTCGGTCGGGTCGTACCAGCCGTAGGTGAAGGTCTTGCCGGCGAGCGAGGGCTTCGCGGCGACGGCGGCGTCGATCTCGTCCTCGACCTCGGCGACCTTCGCCTCGGCCTCGTCGCCCAGCCCGAGCGCCTCGCCGTCGAGCTTCGCGGAGTCCTGCCAGGTGGTCGCCCAGGGCAGGCCGGGGTACGCGACGGTCGGGGCGATCTGCGTGAGGGTGTCGTAGTCCTGCTGCGTGATGCCGGAGTAGGCGGAGAGGATCACGTCGGGGGTGAGGTCCGAGATCGCCTCGAACGGCACGCCGTCGGTCTCGTCGAAGAGCGTGGGCGTCTCGGCACCGCTCGCGTCGAGCGCCTCCTTCGTCCAGGCGAGGAGGCCGTCGCCGTCCTCGTCGCCGTAGGAGGCCTTCGCGAAGCCGACCGGAGTCACGCCGAGGGCGAGCGCCACGTCCTGGTTGGTCCAGCTGGTCGCGACGACGCGGTCGGCCGACTCCACGGTCGTCTCGCCGAACGCGTGCTCGACAGTGACGGGGAAGCCCGCGCCGGTCGCGGCGGCGTCGGTGCTGCCGTCGGTGCTGCCGTCGGTGCCGGCGGCGTCGGCCCCCGCGGAGCAGCCGGTCAGCAGCAGGGCGGAGAGGCCGAGCGCGGCGACGACGGAGACGCGCAGAGGCGTGCGGCGGAGGGGGGTGCGGGAGACGGGCACGGCGATCCTTCGAAGGGGGTGACGGGGGTTGCGAAGGTTAACCTAACCTAACTTCCTGGCCGTGGGCCAGTCTCGGGCGAGCACTCACGAGCCTGAGGTGCGGTCGAGCGGCTCCGAAGAGGGGGTGGCCGCCTCAAGAGGCTCCTCCGGTCCTCGCGCATCCACCTCCGCCGCGTTCTCGCTCGCCCCCCGCGGCCGCAGCTCGCTCACGAGCGTCCCCGCGACGATCAGCGCCGCCCCCACCAGCGCGAGCGCCGGCAGCCGGTCGCCGGCGAGCCGCCCGATGATCCCGCCCCAGACCGGCTCGGCGGAGTAGATGATCGTCGCCCGGGTCGGCGAGACCGAGCGCTGCGCCCAGTTCATCGTCAACTGGATCAGGCAGCTGCTCGCGCCGAGGGCGAGGGCGGCGACGAGCCAGACCCAGGAGAACGCGGGGATCGCCTCCCCGGCGAAGGGCATGCAGGCGAACGAGAGTCCGCCCGCGACCAGGAGCTGCACGACCGTCACGCGCCCGAGGTCGACCCGCCCGGCGAACGCGCTGATCAGGATGATCTCCGCGGCGATCGGGAGGGTGCTGATCAGCGTCGCGACCTCGCCCGCCCCGAGTCCCACTCCGGTCTGCGGGCCCGCGATCAGCAGCAGCCCGACGAACGCCAGCCCGACGCCGACGAGCGTGAGCACCCCGGGCCGCCGCCGCAGCACGACCCACTGCAGCAGCGGCACCAGCGGCACGTACAGCGCCGTGAGGAAGGCGGAGGTGCTGCTCGAGATGCTCTGCAGTCCGAAGGTCTGCAGCCCGTAGCCGAGGAAGATCATCGCGCCGATCGCGGCCCCGGCTCCCAGGTCGATCCGCCGCATCCCGCGCAGCGACCGGTGGAAGACCACGGCGCTGATCACTCCCGCCGCGAGGAACCGCACCCCGACGAAGAAGAGCGGCCCGCTGTGCTGCATCGCGACGTGCACCGCCAGGAAGGTGCCGCCCCAGAGCGCGGTGATCCCGATCAGCGCCCACTCCGGTCGCGAGAACCGGACGGCCGAGAGGAGGCGGGTGCGCAGCATTCTGCACACTATAGAGTGCAGAACGATGCGCACGCCAGAGCCCGCCGCCGTCCTCGCCCACATCGGCAGCAACCTCCGCCGGTCGCGGCTGGAGGCCGGGCTGAGTCAGGCGGCGCTCGCCGAGCTCTCCGGCATCAGCCGGCGCACCATCGTCAACGTCGAGGCGGGCGAGGCGAACATCAGTCTCACCGGCGTCGACCGGCTCGCCGTCGCGCTCGGCTCCAGCTTCACCGCCCTCGTCTCCGCGCCCGGCTCCGTCCCCGCCGCGATCGACGAGGTGGCCTGGCGCGGCGACGACGCGGCCAGCGTCGCGGTCCTGCTCGCGTCCGTCCCGGCCCGCGCCGAGGCGCAGCTCTGGACCTGGACGCTCGGTCCCGGCGACCGCTACCGGGCGCAGCCCGACCCGGAGGGCTGGCACGAGATCCTCCTCGTGACCGCAGGCGCCCTCGTGCTCGAGCGCGAGGGCGAGGCGGACGTCCGGCTCGCGGTCGGCCAGCACGTCGCCTTCTCCACCGCCCGCCGCTACGCCTACGTGAACGCCGCCGACGGCGAGACGACCGTCTTCACCCGCATCGTCGTGAGCTGACGCGGCGCTCGGAACGGTCGCCCGCCGCCCCCGATCGGCGCCGTTCCGCACGTCCCGTGCCCCCTCGACTGCCGGGCCGCGGCTCGCCGGATCACCGGGAGGAGCGGCCCTCCGGCGGTGTCCACGAGTCGTCCGGGCGGATGGCCCGTGCGATGGTCGAGGCGATCGCCTGCAGCTCCCGGCGCTGCCGTGCACTCAGCGGATCGAGGACCACGGCGCGGACCAGGGCCTCGTGGCCGGGTGCCGCCTGCTCCTGCTGGGAGGCGCCGGCCGCGGTCAGTGTCGCGAGGGTCGTGCGCCCGTCGCCCGGATCCGGTCGCCGCTCGACCCAGCCGCGTGCCTCCAGCCGCGAGACCGCGCGCGACAGCCGCGACAGCGAGCTGTTCGCGTAGCCCGCCAGCGCGCTCATCCGCAGGGTCCGCTCCGGAGCGGCGGCCAGGGCGTAGAGGACGCCGTACTCGAAGTGACTCAGGCCGGAGTCGCGCAGCAGCTGTGCGTCGAGCGTCGCGGGGAGCCACTCGAGCACGGTCGCGAGCGCGCTCCACGCTGCGAGGTCGTCGCCGCTCAGCGGGGCGGGATCAGGGCCGGTCACCTCATGAGCGTAGCGCCGATTCACTTGACCGGGAAAGTGAATCGGCTACAGTTTCCCAGGCAAGCAATCGCGTGCGGCAGACGAGGGAGACGACCGGAATGGATCTGGAACTAACAGGCAAGCGCGCTTTCGTGAGCGGTTCGACGCAGGGCATCGGCCGGGCGATCGCGCTCGCCCTGCTGCGGGAGGGTGTCGAGGTCGTGGTGAACGGCCGGACCGAGGCGGGTGTCGGTGCGGCGGTCGAGAGTCTCGGCGCGCAGGTCCCCGGCGCCGTCGTCTCCGGCCTCGCCGCCGACTTCGCCGATGCGGAGTCCGTGGACCGCCTGCTGGAGCGCCTCGGCCGGGTGGACGTCCTGGTCAACAACGTCGGCCTGTTCGAGGTCGCTCCCTTCGCGGCGATCACCGACGAGCAGTGGCTGCGCTTCTTCACGGTGAACGTGATGAGCGGCGTCCGCCTGTCCCGACACGTCCTCGACTCGATGATCGAGGCCGGCTGGGGCCGAATCGTCTTCGTCAGCAGCGAGTCCGGCGTGAACGTCCCGGCCGACATGACGCACTACGGAGTGACCAAGGCGGGGATGCTCGCGCTCGGCAACGGCCTGGCCAAGCTGACCCGCGGCACCGGGGTCACGGTCAACACGGTCCTCGGCGGCCCGACCTGGTCGGACGGCGTCGCGAGCAGCGTCGAGGGCATCGCGGCCGCGCAGGGCGTTCCGGTGGACGCCCTCCGCGCCGCGATCATCGGCGGCAGCGCGACCTCCCTCGTCGAGCGCTTCCTCGAGCCGGACGAGATCGCCTCGCTCGTCACCTACCTCGCCAGCCCGCGCGCCTCCGCCACGAACGGAGCGGCCCTGCGCGCCGACGGCGGCGTGCTGACCGGTCTGCTCTAGGACTCGCGAGGTCCGGTCAGCGGGGAGCCGTTCGCGGGCTTCGACCGTCGCCGTCGCGCCGACCTCGGCGGCGCCGCCCGCAGGTGCTCGCCGACCCGCCCGAGGATGCGCGCGAGCTCACCCGCATCCGCCTCGGTGAGCGGGGCGAACAGCAGCCCGTGCACGGTCGCGATGTGCCCGGGGAAGACGGCTCGGAGGATCTCCCGCCCCGCGGCGGTCAGCGCGACGACGGTGCTGCGCTCGTCGTCCGGTGACGGCGAGCGGGTGACGAGCCCCCGCTGCTCGAGCAGCTGCGCCTGGTAGGTGAGGCCGCTGCGGCTGTGCGCGACGCCGTCCGCGAGGTCGGTCATCCGCTGTCGTCCGTCCGGGGCGTCGCCCAGGCGCGCCAGCAGCTGGAACTGGAGGTAGCTCAGGTCGCCGGCCTCGCGCAGCTGCTGCTCGACCGCCGGGCGCAGCAGGCTGCCGACCTCGGTGAAGGCCAGGTAGGCCGAGAGCTGAGTCGGGGTGAGGGCGGCGTCCGTCATGTCGTCGATCCTAGTCTTGCTTCGAATTGGAAGCAGTGTTAGCGTCGACTCAGTGCTTCGAATTGGAAGCAAATGAGGAACGGAGATGATCATGCAGGCAGTGCGATTCCATGAGGTGGGCGGACCCGAGGTCCTCGTCCAGGAGGAGATCCCGGTCCCGGTTCCCGGCGCCGGGCAGGTGCGGCTCCGGGTCGCAGCCTCGGCCTTCAACGTCGCCGACGCCGGCATGCGCGGCGGCGTCCTGCCGATCCCGGTCGAGCTCCCGCACGTGCCGGGGTACGACGTCTCCGGCACGGTCGACGCGGTCGGCGACGGGGTCGAGGGGGTCGCGGTGGGTGATCCGGTCGTCGCGTTCCTGCCGATGGAGCGCGACGGTGGAGCCGCCGGCCTTGTCCTGGCGCCGGCCGACGCGGTCGTCGCCGCTCCGAGGAGCATCCCGCTGCCCGACGCGGCCGCGCTGCCGTCGGTCGCGCTGACCGCGTGGCAGGCGCTGTTCGACGACGGCCGGCTCGAGGCCGGTCAGCGGGTGCTGATCGTCGGCGCGGGCGGGGTGGTCGGGAAGTACGCCGTGCAGCTCGCGAAGCGCGCCGGCGTGCGCGTGGTCGCGACGGCGAGTCCGCGCAGCAGCGCTGCCGTCCGTGCCGCGGGAGCCGACGAGGTCGTCGATCACACGACGACCGACGTGCTCGGAGCCCTCGGCGAGCAGGTCGACGTGCTGCTCAACCTGGCGCCGCTCGAGCCGGACCGGTTCGCGGCGTACGTCGCGGCGGTGCGCGACGGGGGAGTCGTCGTCAGCACGACCGCGTTCCTGACCACCCCCGGCGACGAGAGTCGCGGCGTGCGCGCGGCGACGGTGTTCGTGCTCCCGAACCGCGACCGGCTCGCGGAGCTCGTCGCGCTCGTCGACGCCGGCGCCCTGGCCGTCGAGGTCACCCGCCGGGTGCCGCTGGCCGAGCTGCCGGCGATCCATGCCGAGGCGGCCGCCGGCCGGATCACCGGGAAGGTGATCGTCCTGCCGTGAGCGCGGACCTGTCGCTGCCCGGGGGTGGCGCGCGCGAGTGCGACGGCGGGAGGAGGCGGGGAACGGACGGCCCGCCTCCTCCCGCCGGCGAGCTGGAGTCGGCGGTCCGCTAGCGCGAGCCGAAGAAGGCGATGAAGATCGCGACGAGCGCGTTGGGGATCATGGCGTGTCCTTTCGTGGTGTCGGAGTGGGGTCGGTCGCTGAGACCGCCGCCACTGTCGCCGACGGCGGAAGCGCGTTCGACTCCGTGGCGCTCGCGGTGCGAGGCGGCGCGATCGGTCGGTTCCGGCGCGGTTCGGGGCTCGGATCCGTGCCATTCGTGCTCATCCGTGACAGCGATGACGCTCTGCTCGGCCCCCTCCTGCAGGATGGGCGACCACCCCTCTCGGCGACGCCGACGCGCGCTGGTCTCGACCTCTGCGCTCGATCCGAGGGGTCCGACGGAAAGGCTCCCCGATGATGCTCCTGCGCACCGTGACGATCGGCGTGATCGCCTCAGCGCTCCTCGGCCTCGCGTCCGCGACACCGGCGACCGCTGCTGCGGCCGGCGCCGGAGCGACGCCCCAGGATCCGTACCTCGCGCCCGTGGGCGGGTCCGTGTCGCACGTCGACGACTCGATCCACGCTCACCTGGAGGGCGGCGACGTGGTGATCGACCTGTCCGCCGGACTCCTCCGGTCGAGGACGCGGATCGTCGTGCTGGTGAACGACCGGTACGTCGGCGAGACCTACTCGGGCTCGGCCTACTACGCGAGCCGGTGGTCGATCGGCGACCGGGTCTTCCTCCGGATGGGACCGGCGAAGGCGGGCGACCGCCTCGAGGTCTCGGTGATCGGCGGTCGTCCTGGCGAACCGATCGGGTCGAGGTCCGCGAGGTACCCGCTGCTCGAGGAGGAGCTGCGGGGCAACTGACCCCGGCTCGTCCCTGGACCCGCCGTCGCAGGGCGTGCGGGGGTCGCGCGCTGCGGCACTGCAGCGAGGACGCCGGGCCGGTCGCGGTCACCCTGGGCGGGTGGCCGCGATCGCTCGGGCGGGTCACTCGAAGATCGAGATCAGATAGGCGATCAATGCGAAGATCATCACGACTCCCTTCCTCGGACCTGGTCGGGCGTTCGTCGGTGAACGACCGTGATCCCACCGTGGACCTCGTCCGAGCGGGCCTCCACAAATCGGCGCAGTCCGACCATGTGGCGGGAACCGGTCCGTCGCGGGCGTGCCTCAGAGCAGGCGCGAGCGCGAGAACAGCGCGTGCAGCAGCGGCAGCGCGGAGACCGCCATCAGCACCGTGCCGAACACGGTGTCGTCGGCCCGGACGACCGCACCCGCGATGAGCAGCCCGGCGAAGAGCACCGCCGAGACGATCCTCCGGACCGTCCCCTCGAGCCGGTTCAGCCGGCGCTCTACCGTCGGCACGGTGACCGCGAGCGTCCCGTCCTCGAGGGTCGTCGCCAGCTCGTCCAGGCGCCG